>DASVOW010000982.1:0-2968 GCA_036383155.1 Ktedonobacterales bacterium | reverse complement strand
TGGCATAAGCGTTCCGTTGATGTACACTTGCGCGGGACTGGCAAGCACCCATCGCATCACAGCGACAACATCACGCGCGCCAGCTCATACATAAAATACGAGGCAATCTCAAGCGAAACGGCGATACAAGGGAGGGGGCGGATCAGTGGAGGGGTCAGTCATCAAGCGCAAAATCAATATCCTCCTGCTAGCAATTCCGATAGTTTTCTTCCACACTCAGATACTTGAGCTTTTCAAAGATCAGCTTGAGCTCATCCCTGAAGCCAATCGCGAGATCGCCATCAATCTCGCCATCTTCGTGCTCTCTGCGGCCGCATTGGTCCCACTCGCAGGCTTCGTCGAAAGCGCCGTCGAAGAGCTGGCCGAATTGCTCGGCCCCTTCGTCGGCGGCCTTCTCCATACCACATTTGGCAACGTCGCCGAGCTCACCATTGGCCTCTCGATCCTCCTCGCCTTCGCTCGCAGCGAGGGTGCCGAGATCGTCGAAGGCTCCATCGCCGGCGTCATCATCCGCAACTCCTTGCTCTTCCTGGGCATGTCCACACTCGCCGGCTGCTGGCGACACGGCAAGATGAAGTTCGACGCAGAGAACGCCGGTGAATACTCCACTGTCTTCGCCCTCGCCGTCGTCGGCCTCAGCATCCCCACCATCGTCGACAAGTTCTTTCCTGCCAAAGCGCTGGAGGGGCAGCGCGAAGCCTTCAAAGTGCTCAATCAGTTCGAGCTCAGCTCCGTGCTGGCGATCGTCCTGCTCATCAGTTACCTCGCCTACATCGCCTTCGCCGTCTTCCGCATTGGCGAAGGCGAAAACCTGGTCGAGAAGCGTGCCCGCCACCGCGACGAGCGTCTGCGCAAACGCATGCAGCGCCAGCTAGAGCGCCTCGGCCACCTCGACCAGATGCCAGAGGTTGCCCTCCCCGACACACAGGCACTCTTCCCCGAAGAGCGCGAGACTGCCCGCGAGCGCATCTACGCCAAAGCCGGGCGCATCGAGCAGCGCCGCCGCCGCCGAGAAGAGCGCGGCGAAGAAGGCCCCCTCGCCGGCAAGCCCATGCTACGTGGACTGGTTGCCGCGCTCGTCCTGGGCGCCGCCACTGCCGGTGTCGCCACCATGTCCGAGTCATTCGCCGAATCCGTCAAAGGCACTCTCGAGCTAAACCCCGCAATGGAACACTACAGTTTCTTCCTCGGCCTGATCCTCATCCCCGTCCTCACCGGCATCGTCGAGTTCTACGGCTCCATCGAGTCCGCCCGCGAAAACCGCATGGAGATCACCATGGCCGTCACTGCGGGTGCCTCCATTCAAATGATCCTGCTCGTCGTACCCATTCTTGTCCTCGTGGGCGCCTTCACCGGTCACCCCCTCGACCTCATCTTCCAACCACTCACCATCATCATCTTCGGCGTCTCCACTTTCATCTTTATGCTGCTCAGCCGCGACGGCGAATCTACCTGGCTCGAAGGCGTGCAGCTCTGCGCCGTCTGGCTACTCGTAGCCATCACAGCGTTTCTCCTGCCCCCGTTCATCGGCGGCTGATCACCATCCCCACTGGATTCGCTCACATGTGAGCGAATCCAGTGGCCTGTAAGCACTTCCCCATTTCTGCCTGCGCTCCCGCCCTTCAAAGCCGCCAGTACATCCAGCACATGTAAATAGTCTGTGCAATCACCCATCACCCAGTCGGTGCAGCTTGACGAAATTGGTAGGGGGCGTCCGGCTACGGGCATACCGCCCATGATCACGATCTCCTCGCCCTTGCTGGCCAGTCCTTCCTTGCGCAAATTCGCATCCACCCACCCAATCAGTTCCTCGGTCGTGCCCAAGAGCTCACAACGACGTGGCGTCACGCCCCACCATAGAGCCAGCTCGCGATACACCCGCTCGAACGGCGTATATGCCACAATAGTGGCCGCAGGGCGCTCCTTCGAAATCAGCCGCGCCGAAGCTCCCGTCCGCGTAAACACGGCAATAAGCTTCGCATCTGCCTGGTATGCCAGCGTATTTGCCGCGGCGCTCACAGCCTGCGCCATTGACGAATGTGCGCGCGGCTCCGGCGGCGGCGTCGGCCAGTGACCCTCCGTCTCCAGCGCGATACGCACCATCACCTGCACTGCCTCGATGGGATACGCCCCCACCGAAGTCTCGCCGCTCAGCATGACCGCGTCCGTCCCATCGAGGATCGCGTTGGCCACATCACTGGCCTCAGCCCGCGTCGGCCGCGGATTATGGATCATGGATTCAAGCATCTGCGTCGCCGTAATCACCGGCAGCCCAAGCGCATTTGCCCGCGCGATGATGCGCTTCTGCGCCACCGGCACGCGCTCCAGTGGCATCTCAACGCCCAGGTCACCTCGCGCCACCATCACACCGTCCGCCACCTCCAGAATCTCGTCGAGCCGGTCGATGGCCTCCGGCTTCTCCAGCTTAGCGATCACTGGGATCGTCATATCCTGCGCATATACCGGCGGCTGTGGCCCCTGCGGCCGCTTGCCCGGAGCGGCCTCCATCGCATGCATCATCTGCGCAATCAGCGCCTTCGCCTCGCGCACATCGTCCGGCTGGCGCACGAAGCTCAGAGCAACGTAATCCACACCCTGTCGCACACCGAAGATCAAATCGGCGCGATCCTTGTCTGTCAGTGCCGGCGCACTCACTGCCACACCCGGCAGGTTGATGCCTTGATGCTCCGCGAGCGGCCCGCCGTGAACCACCTCGCAGGTGACATCCTCGCCGTCCACGCTCACCACCCGCAGCTCGATTGAGCCGTCCGACAGCAAGATCGTGTTGCCCGGCTTCACATCCTTCGGCAGCGCCGCGTACGTCGTGCTCACCGCCTCGGCGCTGCCCAAAATAGGCCGTGTGGTAATCGTGAACCGCTGCCCATCCACCAGCGTCACCGCCGCCCCACCCTGCAGCGAGCCGGTGCGAATCTTCGGCCCCTGCAAGTCTTGTAGAATCGCTATTGGG
>DASVOW010000981.1:0-3929 GCA_036383155.1 Ktedonobacterales bacterium | reverse complement strand
CAGCAGTTTGGCCTGCCGAGCCTCGAAGCGCTGCCCAAGCCGGAGTTTCCCGGCGCGGATGCCATCGAGGAGCGACGTGTGGCCGACGAGCAGCGGGTGCGTGCGGCTGTCGGGGCGGACGAGGCGACGGCAGATCCAACTGATTAGCTGCATACCCAAAGACACATGTACGCTCACATGTATTGTCTTTATTCATTCGCGACGTGGAAGAGAGCGCCTTGTGAGATTTGGTCGCCATATGCCCACGGGGTCGAAGCCCGTGCAGGCGCTGCGTATCGCGCGTGGGATCGGCTGCGATGCCGCGCAGATCTTCGTCACCAACCCGCGTGCGTGGCGCGCGCCCGATGCGCAGCCCAAGCGAGAGGCGCTCTTTCGCGAGGCGGCAGCCGAATGTGATATCGCGCCTATCGTCGTTCATGCCACGTATCTGATCAACCTCGCCTCGCCGCGCGCCGATATCTTCGAGAACTCGGTGACGTTGCTAAGGGCCACGCTCGACCTGGCACAACGCAATGGCGCGGCGAGCGTTGTCTTTCACATCGGCAGCCATGGTGGAGCAGGTGAGGCGGTAGGCATCGAGCGGCTGGCGGAGGGCATTCGCCGGACGCTGGATGGCGCGCCGGATACAGTCGCACTGTTGCTGGAGAACGACGTGGGCGGCGGCGGCAAGCTGGGCTATCGCTTCGAGAATCTGGCGGCGGTGCTTGATCTGCTACCAGAATATGCCGAGCGGCTGGGTATCTGCCTCGACACGGCGCACCTGTGGGGGGCGGGCTTCGACATCGGCACTGCGGAAGGGGCAGCGCAGGTGCTGGATGAGGCAGATCGCGTCCTGGGATTGCGGCGCGTCACCGTGTTGCATGTGAATGACACGCCGAAGGCGCTGGGGAGCCATCTCGACAACCACGCGCGCATCGGCGAAGGCGTCATCCCGCTGGAAGGGCTGGGGGCGTTCCTGCGGTCGCCACTGCTAGCGCACACGACGGCGCTGCTGGAGACGCCCATCGCGGAGCTTGCCAACGGCCAGCCCGACTGGGCGGCCGATCGCGAACACATGGCACGCGCTCGTGCCCTCGCCGGGCTGGCTATGCCACCTAGCGCGGTGCTGTCAGCAGAAGAAGCCGCTGCATCGACGGAGGCCGAGGCTATCCCGTAGCGACGAGCGGAGCATAGGGGCCAAGGTCTGTGCGCCAGTCGTGGCGCGAGCGCTGCTCGAACTGGACGAACGCGTCGGCACGGTGGCGGTCGAAGGTGGCACGGTCGCACCGGTTGACGCGCAGGAAGTGGGCAACGACGCGCTCGTAGTCGAGCTCACCCCGCGAGGCGAGGATGCCCGCCAGGCCGATATGCTTGACATGGTGGCACCATTCACAGAGGGCGATAAAGCCGCGCAGCGTCTGCACATGGGCGTTGTCGTCGTAGTGCCAGATCTCGTGGCAGTGGAGGCGAGCGCGGGCGCCGCAGACGCCGCAACGGTGGCGATAGTGGACGTAGACCTGGCGGCGCAAGACGTCCCACTCGGACTGTGGCAGTACCGCGCGCATGTTGCTATACCAGCAGGTCTGCGGCACAAGCTCGATAGTGAGCCGCAGCGGAGATGGTTGAGATTGGTGGATGGGTGCGTCCTCAGTCGTCATATGGTTCTCCCGCGGGCTCAATGGTGTTGTTGACAGGCTGGAAGCTATGCAGGTATATTTGCCGAACCCTAGCACGTGTCGGATTGACCTCGCACGTTGAAGCTATGTGAAGCAACTATAGCCATTTGATCCTTTAGAGAAGATGCTACCCCTCTGGCAATGCAGGTTCGTTCTCCATGATCTCTATTCTGACGACACCGCGACGAAATGGTATTCGACTGCGGTCATTGGCGCTCGCTATCTGAACGACCGCGAAGGCCGAGTGTATCGAGCATTGCCGCTCTGGCCAGCGCGTGATGGCGCGGCGTAGCTGTGGCATGTCCCGGAAGTGTGATCTGGCTCACAGATATCTGCGCGCGGTAGCACGTTACATCCAGTAGGCAGAGTTGCAAGCGGCCAGGCGGGAAAGCGTAGTCGCGAGCATGCGCGCAGCCGATTCCACATACGCACTGGAGGTGACGCAGTGGTGAAACGATCTCACTGTCGAGGCTGGCTTGCACTGGTGCTGGCCGTGCTGGCCTTCATCATGGCAGATCTCGCGGGCTGTAGTGGCTCGACTGGCACCGCAACGTCGAACATGCCAACGGCAACGGTCAAGTCCACAGGTACGGCTATGACTACGGGCACCGCCACGGTAGTCTTTCAACCGAACGCCACAATGGCCGACCCTGCATCACTTGGCTGGATGCAGACTGGCGCGATGACGCCAGATGCCGTGGCGGTAGCGCCTGGCACACCAGGGACAGTGGTCACGTGTACGGGGAGGACACCTCACATCACGCTCGGCATCTCGACAGATGGCGGCAGTACGTGGAAGACGCAGGATACAGGTATCTCGTTGGCGCGCTGCATGGGGTTAGCCGTCTCGCCCGCGGGGCCCAACTTCATCGCACTCTATGCCGGGACCTGCCGCTCGGACTGCGGCCTAGCGAATGTGCGGCTGTATTTTACTACCGACGCCGGTGCCCATTGGAGGCAGGTGACACCCACTCCCGATAGCGACGCGGGCGTGATCTTCGGTTGGGTGGGCACGACATTCTTCGCTAGCGCCGCGCCCAACGGTACGCCAACCGCGGCCAAGCAGTTTCTCGCCGTGAGCCGCGACGGCGTCCATTTCGCGTGGACAAGCCTGCCCACTGCTCTGAAGCAGATCTTATCGTATGGGTCGACGGTGGTTGTGGTCGCAAGCTCGACCGGTTCGTGTGGCCTCGCAGCGTCCCTCTGCACCGATCTGTACCGCTCCACGGACCTCGGCACCTCGTGGTCGCACATTACCCCGATGTACCAGGGCATAAACGTACACACGGTGGCAGTCGTTCCGGGAGGCTCAACACTCATCGGCTTCGATGCGCGGGCGTTCGCCGACAACCCGAACTTTTATCCGCTGCTGCGCTCGCTCGACGGTGGCGCCTCGTGGCAGCCCCTGCCCGACATGCCCAAAGGCAAAGAGGCATCTACCGATCTCCCCATCCTCACGCCAGACGGTACCCTGTATGTGTTTTTCTGCTGTGGTGATTCATCGGCCTCGGTGGCCGACGGAATCTACAAGCTGGCGCCAGGCAGCGCTAGTTGGGCGCTTGTCTCGCCTGTCGTGCCAGCAAGTATCCGGCTGATGGCAGTCTCGTGGGACGCCCAGGGCCATCCCGCGAAGCTTTGGGGACTGCACAACATGTATCCGAATACCTCGGCTGAGGACACAGATCTCTGGTGGCATCGCGCGTGAGCAGTGCAGCGTGCAGTGGGGAAGACACCTGATCCCCTGGCCTACTGGCACTCATAAGCATGCGCGACGCCAATCAGTGTGCCAAAGACTTTTCCAGCGAACCCTCCAAGGCTAGCAGGAGCACGCCAAGCAAGAGCCGAAGCACTCGCTTCCACTGCTGCCGCAGCGCCGTGACGATCGCTTCGAATATCGCCTTGACGATATCTTGCAGGGCACTGCGGGCTGCCGCAAAGTCACCGTGGAGCGACTTCCGAATTGCTTGCTCGCCCTCCTGCGTTCTCGGCAACAGGGCTTGCGTGAATACAGCAACCAGCGCGGCTTGCAGAATCGCCTTAAGTGTTTGCTCCACTTGGGACTGCACTTCCTGGCTCGTGGCATTTTTGGGCAGGGGCTCGAACGCCTTTTGCAGCAGCGTGTGAAGTCCCTGCTCCGCGCGCTGCTCGATAGCATTGCGGGTCGATTCGGCAAGCAACGCAACTAGCCCCGCGATCAGCATCGACTCAAGCCATTGCTCACCCTGGCGCTCTGCCACCTGGACGGCAGAACGAACTGCCCCTGCTACCTGATTC
>DASVOW010000980.1:0-6241 GCA_036383155.1 Ktedonobacterales bacterium | reverse complement strand
CTGATGACCTATGCCGCGCCCGACCACGTCACATCGCCCGACGAGGTGCACGTACACATTCGCTACACCACACCGGCGAGCTTCCAGCGATACATTGGCGCCTGGCAGGAATGGATCGAGCCGCTCGACGAGACACGCGAGGTCGAGCCGCTGGCGCTCAGCCTGCTCGCCCGCTATAGTGGCGGCGTGTACGTCGTGCGGCAGGGCGGCGCCATCGTCTCTTTTGCGGGCATTCGCCAGCACTCGCCCCACGTCTCCGAGATCGGCGTGCGCACTGATGCCGAAGCCCTGCGCGGGCACGGGTTGGCGGGTGCCGGCGTCTCTCGCGCGACAAAGGCGGTCCTTGCCGCCGGACGGCTCCCACTCTACCGCCATCACGCGACCAACGAGCCGTCCATGCATGTTGCCGAGCGCCTCGGCTACCGTCTCTACGCCGAATCCATCAACTATGTCGCCGCCGCCAGATAGCCTCTTGTTAGGTCATCCATTGCGCCATGATGCCACGCGGCGCCACGAAACAAACGACTACTCCGCAAATCGTTCCATGCACGACATCATGCGCGCAGCATCGCCACCCGCCAGCCCGTGAATAGCCCACATGCGCGCCGAATGTTGCGCACAGCGCGCGGAAGGGATACTATAGAGCGGAATAGGTAGCGGCATGCATCACCCTGTCGCCGGACGGGCGAACGACGTGCGCGAATGACACTGTCCGGTAACCCGGTGAGCTCCGACAGCAGAGCGGGAGAGGGGGGCGCCATGGCTGGCAATGATCGCGATGTGCGGCATACGAGCGACGACGCGGAGACACGGTCGTCGCGTTCCACCGCTACGAGCGTTGCGACACCGCTCGACAAAGTGCCGCTCTTCGCCGGTCTTGACCCCGAGGCGCTGCGCGATCTCGCGGCAGTGATGAAGCGTCGTTCCTTCCGTGCCGGCGAAATCATCTTCCATCGCGACGATCCGGGTCAGGTTCTCTACATGTTGCGTGAGGGCAAGGTCAAAATCTACCTCACCAGCCAGGACGGCCAGGAAGTTGCGCTCGCCATCTTCGGGCCAGGCGACTACTTCGGCGAATTGGCGTTGCTCGACGGACAGCCGCGCTCGGCCAGCGCCGTTGCCATCGAGCCAGCCGAGACTTTCTCGCTACAGCGTAGCGACTTCATCAACGCGGTGTTGCGCCACCCCCGCATCGCCGTCCAGGTAATGAATGTGCTCTCGCGCCGCCTGCGCCAGACAGACGCCATGGTCGAGGATTTGCTCTTCCTCGACGTGCATGGCCGCGTCGCAAAGAAGCTGCTGGAGCTGGCCGAGCTTCACGGCGCCCGCACGCCCGACGGCATACGTATCGAGATGCGCATCACGCAAGGCGAGCTTGCCGCGATGGTTGGCGCCTCGCGTGAGAGCGTCAACAAAGTGATGGGCTACTTCACCGACAAGCGATTCATCACCACCGACAAGTACAAGATCACCGTGACGCGCCTGGCCGAGCTGCGCCGCCGCGTCTGCTAGCGACAGCCGTCGTAGGGTGACGCGTCGGCGGGCGAAACGCGCTTTCACAAGGAGGTCGGACGCCCTGACGGCGACGTACTGGAGACAATGCCCGTGCCAGAGGTGACACAGCAACAAAAAGGCGCATCGTCGTCGGCAATGTCCGTGCGCGCAAAGATCGGCGCGTCCACTGTTACGACACAGGTGTGGCTTCTCATCAAAGGCATGCGACCCCGCCAGTGGACGAAGAATATACTCGTCTTCGCGGGTATCACCTTTGCTGGCCGCCTCCTCGATGGTGTATCGCTCGTCCGCGCCTTGGTTGCCTTCGCCGTCTTCTGCCTGTTGGCCGGCGCGACCTACCTGATCAACGATCTCGCGGACCTGGAGCAAGATCGCGTCCATCCGATCAAGCGCTATCGTCCGCTGGCCTCGGGGCGCCTGGCGAAGCGCACCGTCTATAGCGGAATCGCTGCGTCGTTGTTGCTGGCGCTGACAGGCATCGCCCTCATCATCGCGCTGCCCCTGCCCGCCTCCCACAACATCTACCATCTCGCGCTCACGCTCTGGCCGCCCCACGCCACATTCATGATAGACAACCATGTGCTGCCCGGCGACACCTACACCGCCTTCGGTGGCAGCGGCGCACTCTTTGCCTTCCTTGCCGTGGCCTACTTCGCCCTCATGCTCGCCTATACCTTCCGGCTCAAGCACATCGTGCTGCTCGATGTCTTCGCCATCGCCGCCGGGTTCGTCCTGCGCGCCATGGCTGGCGCGGTTGCCGTCGCCGTCCACATCTCCCCCTGGCTTTATCTCTGCACCATCTTGCTCTCGCTCTTCCTGGCGCTGGGCAAGCGGCGGCAGGAATTGCTCTCGCTTGAGCACAACGCCAGCGCGCACCGGCGTATTCTCAGCGAATATACCCCGCAATTGCTCGATCAGCTTATTACCGTGGTGACATCGGCGACGATCATGGCATATAGTCTGTATACGTTCCAGGGTGAAACCGGCGACCGGCGGCTGATGGTGACCATCCCATTCGTGCTATATGGCATCTTCCGCTACCTCTACCTCGTATACGCTCGGGGAGAAGGGGGCAGCCCGGAGGAGATCCTGCTGCGCGATGCCCATGTGCGCTGGAGCGTCGTACTATGCGCGATTACTGTTGCGCTGGTGCTCTACGTTCTACCATCATGAGAGAATGCGCATGTGGTTTACCCTTTGGTACGGGCTCTGCGAAGAAGCTGACGAAGATGCCAACGCGGTTGGCATGCTGTGGAGCATAGCGCAATAGGCGACCGCCGCATGTGGTGCCGCTGATGCAACTGGAGAGATTCGTGAAATCGCTGATAGCTATCCCAACATACAACGAGCGCGAGAACATCGAGGGCCTTATCGAGGATATTCTGCGCATCGTTCCCACCACCGATCTCCTCATCATCGATGACAATTCCCCCGACGGCACAGGACAGGCCGTCGACGAGATCGCCTCCCGTCTCCCGCAGGTACACGTGCTGCACCGTCCAGGCAAGCTCGGCCTGGGCACCGCCTACGTGCGCGGCTTCCAATATGCCATCGAGCATGGCTACGACCTCGTCTTCGAGATGGACGCAGACTACTCACACGATCCGCGCTACCTGCCGAGCTTCCTCCAGGCGATCGAGCAAGCCGATCTGGTCATCGGCTCGCGCTACATCCGTGGCGGCGGCACGCCCAATTGGTCGGCGCTGCGCAAATTCATCAGCGGCGGCGGCAATATCTTCGCCCGCGCCGTCCTTGGCATCCCCACCAAGGATTGCACCAGTGGCTTCCGCTGCTATCGCACCTCCGCGCTGCGTACCCTCGATCTCAATCTGATCCACGCGCAGGGCTACGCCTTTCAGGTCGAGCTTGCCTACATCTTCTGGAAGCGCAACTACCGTGTTCGTGAGGTGCCCATCATCTTCGTCGACCGTCGCGTAGGCAAGTCCAAGATGTCGCGCAAGATCTTCGCCGAAGCGTTCCTCTGGGTGCTCCGCACGCGCTTCCGTGGTGACCCCGTCGTCACGGTGGTCCCCGCAGGCCAGATAGGCGTGGGAACCGCCTCCCCGTCGCAATCAGCGCCCTCCGCCGAGCATGCGGGAAGCCAGCGCCACAGCTAGCCGCATTCAATCTTCCCCGATGCGGAGCACCTTGCCAATGCCCGCTCGCAATGCCACCAATGAGCCCGCCCCAAGCGCGGCAATGAAGGCCACCAGGAGCGTCGCGTAAAAGAGCGCGACGTGGTGGCTGTCGAAGGACAGCATGTAAGGAGGCTCCCCTAGTGTTGCCCGATCCTGCCCCGCGCCGCTAAACTGCAGGAAGGGTAAAATGGCGGTCGCCAACGCCACGCCCAGCAGTGAGCCGCTGAGTGCGCCGAAGAGATACACCACGCTCTGCTCGCTCAGCAGTAGCGCGCGGATCTGCCGGCGCGTCATCCCCAGTGTCCGCAGGATGGCAAAAAGCGTCACCCGCTGGCCGGCGCTCACACTACTCTGCGCGAGACAGCCCAGCACCGCCAGCAGTGCCGCCAGGATCGCTCCCACAAGCAAGAGCCCGCTCATACCGGCGTTGAGTGGGTCGTTGAGCGTGCCTGCCGTCAGCGCCCGCCGATCCGTCACCGTCGCGGCATAGAGGTCCGGGTTGGTGGCGAGTTGTTGCTCGCGCTCACGTGTCTCGGCGCTGTTGGCAGTGGTGCGCAGCCAGTATTCCGTGGGTCCATAGATCGTCCTGTTGCTTATGTGTTGGAACGCCGCGATCAGGTCCTGCTGGTCGGCGACGATATAGCCGGTGCTCTGATTGTGCTCATTGCTGCTATACAGAGTAGGAAAGTGGTGGACAACCGCGCCGACGACGAACGCAAACTGGTCGCGGTTGCTCTCGAGTGGAATAGCGCTAAATCTGCTGCCTGGACCCAGGTGGAGCGTGGCACTGGCTGCATCGTCAATGAGCACCCAGATGGGATGCTCTCTTTGTCCAGCGGATGCTGTGCCGATGGTGTGGGCACGCATTTGGTCGAGGAGCTGCGCGAGTGGCTGATCGGCGTAGTCTGCTCGCCACGACGCCTGTGCCACCTCGCCGAGGGTCGTCGGATCGACGCCCAGCGTGTCAACATTCTGACCTTGATCCTTGATGGTGACATTAGAGGAGGTGCGATAGAGCGAAGTGACCGCCGTGACCCCCGGTAGGTGCGCATAGCTGGTGCCGATGCCCGCGGCAAAGGCGCTGCCGCTGGCGATCCTGCTCAGGTTGATGCGCACATCGCCGCCGGTCTCATAGGCCGAGCGCTGCGTGGCATTGACGGTGAGTGACGTGTCGAAGCCGATCGCAAAGAGCCCCAGCGCGACCGAGAGCGTCAACAGCAGTGCCAACCGGCTGAACTGCGCTGTCACCCGCGCA
Organism: Ktedonobacterales bacterium; assembly: GCA_036383155.1. Lineage (GTDB taxonomy): Bacteria > Chloroflexota > Ktedonobacteria > Ktedonobacterales > JADMIN01 > DASVOW01. The sequence goes on along the minus strand of DASVOW010000980.1, from coordinate 1,333 downwards.
ACATGTGAGAAAGCCAGCATGCCGGCCGCTCCGCGCGTACCCGTTGCCAGCCACGCACCCAAGCGTGCCACCAACGGGAAGAGGCGCAATAAAAGGAAACCACCCGCCAGCAGGAGCAGCACCGGCGTGAGCAGCAGCAACGGATCGGGAGCACGCAGACTGGCGGTGCTTTGACTGCTCCCTAGACCAACCTGCGCCAGTTGCGCTCGCACGTTGAGCGAGCCAAACTGGCTCAGCTCAAGATACCCCGCTACGCACACGACGATCAGCCCCACGTCGAGATAGGATCGCTGCCAGACGGGAGCGCCTCCACCGCGCCCCGCCGCCCGGCGCAGGGCCAGCATGTCGAGCCTCGTAGCCTGCCAGGTGGCGACCAGCACAGCCAGACTGGAGAGCAGCACCCCGGCAAGCGCCAGCAGCGTCATCGTCGGCAGCGGCATGACGCGCAGGATCAGGCCGGGGTTAATGACAGAGGCCGAGCCAGGGATGAAGATGCCCGCGAGGACCAGTGCCAGCGTGGGGGCCACGAGCAGCCCAACCGGCGCGAGGAGTAGCGCCAGCAGCACGCTTTGCAGCACGAAGCTGACCAGCACCTGAGCGCGACTTGCGCCACGGCTGGTGAGGGTGGCGATCTCCCCCCGCTGGCGCTCCAATAGTGTGCCGGCCATGACGACGACAAAGAGCAGCGCCAGACCCTCGATCAAGGCGACCACGCTCGCCAGTGGCAGGTCGAGCAGCCCGCGCTGCTCCTGCACCTGCTGGATGAGCTTATCTAGCGACGTGCCGACAGTTGCGCCGTATACATCGCCGATCTCCACCCGGTAGCGCGCCAGGCGATCGAGATACACTTGCACATCGCTGGTATCAAATGCGGTTGCCTGCGTAAATGAGAGGTAGACGATCATGATGTGAGGGCTTGGAACCAGGCTGGCGGACGCGCCCAGCAATCCTTTCTGCGTGAAGAGCAACTTATACACGAGCGGCCCATCGAGCGAGCGCGCACTCGCCTCGAAGTTCACACCATTCCAAAAAGGATCGGTGATGTTGTGTTTGGGAAACCAGATTCCCACTACTCGTACGCGTGTCCGAGTTAGTGCCTCATCTACCTGTTGGAATGTCGCCCCCTCTTCGAGTGTGATGAGATCTCCAATATGCACCTTGAGTTCTGGTGTCGCGAGCACCTCAGGCGGCTGCCCAACAGGAACGTCTTGCGGCAGCCGCCCCTTGAGCACCTGCATATGCGGTAGCGCCTGTTGGTAGTCGTAGGCGTAGAGCTCCGTCTGGTCTGACCCCAGATCGGGCCGGGCTTTGGAGACACTTTGCCCGTTGACCT
>DASVOW010000979.1:0-14572 GCA_036383155.1 Ktedonobacterales bacterium | reverse complement strand
CCTTGGCGTAATTGCCCATGTGGATTCTCCATACAGTCTTGTCGCCAAGATGGCGGAACTCCTCAAGCCACACGGCAGCATCGTCGTAGAAAATTCAGATGCCCATCATCCGATAGATTACCTGAACCGCGCCATATATGGGGTTCTGCACAAGGCTTACCCTGCTCTCCGGAGGCACAAGTACGCTTTTAACCACGTCAGTGATCGCGAATTGGTATCAATGTTTCGGGACCATGGTCTCACCAAGTCTGCGATCTATCGATACAACTTGCCGCCGCCAGGCGTAGCCAGAGTTCTCACGAGTGACCGGATATGTGCACTCACGAGAGTAGTGTACGGGACGCCCGTGAGGAACTACGGTGCGTGGCTAGGCAGCGAGTGTATATATCAGTTTGGGCAGTCGAGCGCACCTAAACTGGGAGCCTGACCTCAGGCATATTGGCAACATAGTCAGCATGCCAATGCCACTGCGGGGCTTGCGGAGCCAGGGACGGCGTGTCGGCTGATACGGCCAGTGTCCGACACAGCGATTGTGCATTGAATATCGTGCTGAAGTCAATAGCGCTACCTTCATGGTTTCTGGCAGGAGCCACCAGCCGCATGTTACCTGTCTCCGCTTGCCGCATTATGTCGGCGAGAGACTTGTGCTAACAACGATTTGCGTGTCCAACTCTGGCGTCGTTGCCTATGCCACTTCTTCCTTAGGCGAGACAAGTTGCCCAGTAGACCAACCAGCTCTGACGCCATCACGAGCCAATGCAGAGCCACATTGCCTGGAAGACGTTGCAGGAGATATGGATCCGTCCGAGGTGTGTTGATTCCTTCAATAGTTGTCAATGCCCATTTATATCCTGCTTCCCGCACAGCTCGCAGTCCTTCGTCACCGATATGCTCAAGCTTTCCAATCGGATAGGCAAATGTGCGCACAGGATGCCCCAGATGTTGCTCCACCTCCATACGGCACCCCCCTACCTCATGCTGTACCTCTCGACGATCTGTGAGACAAGCTAACACTGGATGGTGCAGGGTATGCGCACCGAAGGAGACCCAGCCGCTTGCCTCCATCTCCTGCACTTCGTCCCAGGTGAGCGGCATCGCTTGTTGCTCTTCGATCCCCACTGACGATGGGATGGCCAGTACCTCACGAACAGAAGCGAGAAAGGCTTCACGCTCTGCGACCGTCGAGGCATACCTGACATGAGCATCAATGGCATGGGCCAGTTGTTGGCGTTCCTTGTCGCTATCCAGATGATAGGTGCGTCCCTCAATCGTCGCCTCATGCACTTGTGCACGACGCGCGAGACGCTCACCTTCCAGCCACCAGAAATGGTCGCCACTGTCGACATAGCCCGGAATAAGGAAGATGGTGAGTGGGATTTGCAATTCCCGTGCGAGCGCATAGGCCACTGTATAGTTATCGCGGTATCCATCGTCAAATGTCAGCACCAACGGCGTACGCCGATCACTGCTTCGCTTCACCGCACTGCTTGACGTGTAGAGCTCATCTAGAGCCTCCTCTAGATGCATGACGCGATAGTGCCGACGCAGGTACAGCAGTTGATGGCGTATGTCTCCCCCAACGGCACGGTGGTAATTGAGGATGAGTAGGCGGGGCCCGGATCGCCATGTAAACCGGTGTGCGAGGGCCACGAGCCCGCTATAGTAGAAGCATGCGGCGACCAGCACGCGTATACGTTCTTTCATAAGGCCGTTCTTGTCCCATATCCTCCGGCGTTCATCGTGACAACGTTCATCACTGTGTGTCACCCACCTGTCTGCGACTACCATGCGGCTACCACCTGCTGGATGATGATGGTTAGCCCCGATTGTGCCGATGCCCGATCACCAGTCACAATGCCGTAAAGCGCCCGATGCTCGGCATCCAGGGTGCTGCTCGCACTCCGCGGAGTAGAGAGTCTCGAGCCTGAGAGAGCCACGCGCTTGTTCTTCCTCTCAATAGGGAGATTGCCCGGATAGACCAGGGAGAATTTCGGATACACGTTTGGGCGCATTGTCCGGTGCGCATAGCACCGGGGAAATGCCTATACTTGGCCGCAGGCAGATCGGCATACGATGTGTCGAAGCTAGTAAGTAGCTACATTCATACAGTGAGCGCTGCAACACAGGGGCTGGCACTTTCAAAGAGGAGGAGCGGAGCGTGTGGGATCTACGATTTCTTGGGCATGCGACGGCGCTCAGTGGAAGAGGTGACGATTGTATCAACGCATGGCTGTGCCGCGTCTCGCGCTGCTTACGCGGAGACGCCAATTGCGATAATTCCCAGACTCAAATGCTTGTGTCTCCGCGGGAGCAGCCACACACAGCTGCTGCAAGAGATGTCTGACACAGTTCAGCCCACAAGCGCGGTCGGCATGCGCTCAGAATCGGCACGCCCCCGGACTATCCAGAGACAGATTTTCGATGCGGTGCTGAGTCTTGCATCTGCGACTCTTCTGATCCGGCTGATAGGCATGGGTAATCAAATCGTCGTCACCTCCCAATTTGGCGCGGGTGCGACGATGGATGCATACATCGTGGCCACCAGCTTACCGCTGCTCCTGGTGCAACCATTAATTACTGTTATTCAAGGCTCAGTCATTCCCTCCTACGCGCGGTTGCGCACGCATGGCACGAACGAACAGGTATCAATACTGTTTAGTACGCTCCTGAATGTGGTGCTACTAGGATCTGCACTGCTCACCGTTGTCATGCTTATATTTCGCCATCAGGTCATAGTGCTTTCGGCTCCTGCGCTGGATCCGGCACGTCAGGAACTGGCGGTCGGTCTCGCCCCGTACGTCTTCCCTGTCCTGCTGCTCATGCTGGTGATAGGCTTCCTGCAGAGCATCCTCAACACAGAGGGACAGTTTGGCTGGCCTGCCTACTCTGGCGTGCTCGTACCGCTTGCGACCATGGCAATCGTACTGCTGGCGCCTGCGTCAGTGGGTATAGTCGCTCTCGCCATAGGTACGCTCGTTGGGGTATCCCTCCAACTTGGAGTGTGTATCGCTCGCGTGCGCCGAGCGAAGATCGTCTATCGGCCGGTCCTGCATCTGCGCAATACAGCACTCGGTACCATAGCGCTCGCCGCGTGGCCACTCCTCTTCACTGAATTGATGGCAGAAATCAGCCCGTTCGTCGATCAGATCGTAGCATCATTTCTCTCAGCAGGGAATATTGCTGCTATCAGCTACGCGCTCAAGCTCATCAGTGTTCCGGTCAGCGTCATTTTCGTGTCGGTACAGCGTGCTGCTCTTCCCCATATGTCGCGTCAAGCCGCCGCCAGGGACTTTCAAGCGCTGAAGAAGACCCTGCATCTCAATATCTGGGCCACGGGGATGAGTACAGCGATGCTGAGCATCCTGATCGTCATCTTGGCGCATCCGCTGGTACAAATTCTCTTTCAACATGGAGCGTTCTCAGCGGAAGAGACGGATCGCACTGCAACTGTGCTCAGGGGCTTTGCCGTTGGATTAGTACCCATGGCGCTTGGCTTTATCGTTCCTGACGCTTTTGTCGCCCTCGGCAAGACTCGAGTGCTCATCTACATCAATGCCTTCAGTATTACAGCCAACGCAGTCTTCGATTTTGCGTTCGCGCACATCTGGCAAGCCTTCGGCATCGCTCTGGCTACCTCGCTCGTTTATCTCTGCTCTTCCTGCATCAAAATTCTGGTATTGCGTCACATGATAGGGACACTGAACCTACTTACGCCCCCACCGCAACTCGTTGACCTAGTTAGAAAGGTAAGGAGTCGCGCGTGAGCCGAGTGGTCAACGCACATCCGCATTTCTCCTGGTGGGGAGCCTGGCGTGAGAACCTCAGCGCCTCGCTTCGCATGCCGGAAACACCCCAGCGGCTGATCGCCGGCATAGGCGCTGCATTCGTCGCTGCTGCCGCCGGAGTCGCGAGCACCTTTATAAGCGCACCGGTGGCTGTGCGCGTAACCCTCGGAGTGCCAGTCATCCTGATTTTGGCTCGCTATCGCTATGTCCTGCTCCTGCTGTGGGCCTTGACTGACGCGTTCATCGGCTCCACAGTGCCGTTCTTCAATGGCCAGAACCTGGATACTGCCTTGACTGTCCCTCTGCTAATTGCAATGGTGATCTTGCCTGTTGGACGGTGTTTTCGACGCATGCCCGCGCTTGCCGTTCTGCTTGCCTTTCTCGCCTGGGTGTTGGCTGGCATCAGCTTATCGCCCCTGGATCTCGTGTCGTTCCTGAAGAGCTGGACCCTCGAGCTCAACTATGTGGCGATCGCGGTGCTCACGATATGTACGGTTACCACCCGGCGCCGCTTGCTGGTGCTCATAGATTGCATGTTGGTTCTGTTCACTGCGATCGCTATCTATGGCATCTATAGTTATGCCACGCATACCAACGGCGTATTTGATCCAACAACGGGGCAGTTCCGCATCTTCATTATCTACCTGGATTCGGCGCCGAGCGCAGCCCTCAGCCTCTTGCTTGCACTTCCCCTCGCGCTGTACCGAGCGATCACCCTGCGAGGTCCCATGCGCGTTATGGTCTGGTGCGCAGTAGCGCTGCTCGTCATCGCGATCGTCCTCACGTTCTCGCGCCTGGCCTTTATCAGTATCGCGCTGATCATCATCATCATGGCTCCCTTCCTGCCGTCACGCAAGATGCTGGTCAGCCTGCTCGGGGGTGTGGTCGGGTTGTCAATCCTCGTCGGGATCCTGGCGGCAGTGAACAACACATCCATCTTTGCTCGCTTTTTTAACACGGACGTTGCCACTCTCAATGGGCGTACTGTGCTCTGGGTTGCCGTGATCAAGGACTTTGACCCGACACATCTACTCGGCAATGGGATGGACGCCGCCCACATGTTCTTGGTCAACGCGCACCTAGAAGGTATCGCTGATGTACCAAGCAACCTTTTTGTCACCGCGCTCTACGACTACGGAATCATCGGTGTGACGTTGCTCGGAGCGGCATTTGCCACACTATTGATCAGCCTGCTGAAAGGCGCATGGCGTGCTACCGGCGAACACCGGGTGCTGTATGCGGTGGCTGTGGCCGTATTACTTTGCGTGCTCATCGAGTCTCTCGAGTTGGACGACTTCCAGGCGCAATCGATAGGCATCTATTTCTGGATCCTTAGTGCGCTCCCATTCGCGGACTATTGGTTCCAGTCGCCACCGACGAGGGCATCCGACGGAGAGGTGGCCGGTGAGGCCGATAAAGTCAAAGATATCGAAGAGACACAAGCCGCAGGCAGGAGGACGTGACTGGAACGCGGACGCGGACCGTGCACAGGCTGCATGCAACTTTTCGCCCTCTGTGGCGCTGGTGCGGAACGTTTACGGTCAGTCTGGTATCAGGTAGGAGTGGCTGCCATGGGAGATCACATACGCATCTGCATTGTTGCTTTTAGCTTCGCACCGAACATCGGTGGCGCGCAGACGCGGGCAAAAAAACAAGCCCAGCGACTTCAGGAGCTCGGACATGCTGTCACCATCGTTACGATACGCCACCAGCGGCAGTGGCCGCGAATAGAAACGCTTGATTGTCTCCATATTGTTCGGGTAGGAGGAATCTATCGGCGGGGAGGGGAGATACGTGTCGGCAGGCTCGGGATCTGGCCCGTCACCATACATATGTTATTCACGCTCTGGCATCTGCGTCACCACTACGATGTGATCCATGCCATGCAATTCTCGCCACTTGCTGGTGCGGCGGCGCTCATCGCTCGTGTGACCCACAAACCAGTTGTAATCACCGTGCAGTCACCAGGGTACGGCGAGACCACGTCTGTTCAGCAGCAGCAGAGAGTGACGTTCGGGACCGATTCCCCAACTGCAGACAGCTACTTTGAAATCAAGCCCAAGTATCTGATGAAAGGTGATTTGGCTGATCTTCGTCACGACCACGTGGGCGGCGGGGCGATAGTGAGCTATCTACGCACATCGGATGCCTGGTACCAAGTGCTGAGCTCACACAGTAAGCAGCATCTTATCTCGCATGGATTTCCTGCTGCGCGCATCGTCCACATCTCGGGTAGTGTGGATACAGAGAAGTTTCGGCCGGCACCGGAACGACAGGCCCATCCAGCACGATCAGAGCGGACGATTATCTGTGTGGCGAGACTGGACTATGCCAAAGGTATCGACGTGCTGTTGCATGCCTGGGGTCAACTGATGCATGGGCCGGCTGAGTGGCGAGTGTGTCTCGACCCCAGGCTACTCCTGGTCGGCGACGGCCCGGAGCGCACACAGTTGGAGCACGTCGTCGCGCGACTGGGCATCGAGCAGAGTGTGCAGCTGCTCGGATGGCGCGCAGACATCGTCGATCTGTTGCAGCAGTCGTGGGGCTTCGTCCTTCCCTCTCGCTGCGAGGGCATGCCAAATGCCTTGTTAGAGGCGATGGCGTGTGGCCTCCCGTGCATCGCGACCCGTGTGAGCGGTAGTGAAGATGTCATCTCTGATGGTGTCAATGGGTTACTGGTAGCGTCGGAACAGCCTGCTGAGATGGCCGAGGCGCTCCGACACCTGATGGCAGACAGCGACCTCGCGCAGCGCCTCGGTCGGGAGGGACGTGCGACGGTAGTCCGCGAGTATCAACTGGCCCGCATTGTTGACGAGTGTGTGGAGCTATACCGCCGGCTGCTTTCTGCGGATACTGGTGCGGATGGGGAAGCAACGCCGCGCGCACGCCCTGTTCTGCTACAAGGAAGGAATGAGGAATGAGCAAGCCGCGAATCTACTTTGTATTGCCCACCTTTCTTCCTCTGGTTGGGGGAGCTGAAAGGCAGGCACTGTTACACTGCCGCAGCTTCAGGGAGAGGGGCTATGAGGTCACGATGCTCACACTGCGCCACGATAGCAATTGGCCACGAGAGGAAGTCATCGACGCCGTGCCAGTTGTTCGTGTAGCGGGTCGGCTATTGGGGGGGCGTGAGCGGCTACCTCGGCCACTTCAAAAGGCTTGCTACCTCATGGCCATCTTCGTTGTGGTCTGGGCACTCTGGCGGCACCGCCGACAGTACGATATTTTACACATCTATCAACTCAACTTGCTGGCATCGCTTGGTGCCGGGGTATGCCGACTCGCCGGCACGCCGCTGGTCGTTACGGTTCTGAGCACAGGACAGGACAAAACGCAGGCATATCACAATGGCTCGCTACTACCTCAGCTGCCTGACGACTTGGCACGGCAGCTATACGGTGATAGGCCAACTGGCATAGGCGGCGATTTGGTGCAGTTAGAGCGCCTGGGGCAACCCGCAGTACTGCTTACCCGTTCGTTGTTTCAACGCATCGGTGCTGTCGTGGTCGTGTTGAGCACGCGGATGAAGGCATACCTCAATGAGCACCATTTTGCGCTGCCCACTACGCAACTCATTCCCAACGGCGTCGATACAGCACGATTTGTGCCCGCATGCAGAGATCGAGGCGACGAGCGAGCACAGACTGTCGTCTGTGTTTCGAATTTGCGATTCGAAAAGGGCATTGACGTGCTCCTATTCGCCTGGCGTTCGGTGTACGAACGGGTGCCAACTGCCCGGCTCATCATCGTTGGCGATGGCCCGCTCCGCTGCCAGCTCGAGTCCTTGGCGCAGACACTTGCCATTGCGGATCGCGTCGAGTTTGCCGGGCAACGGAGTGATGTGCCAGAGCAATTCCACCGGGGGGGCGTGGCTGTCCTTTCCTCTCGCACAGAGGGTATGCCGAACGCCGTCTTGGAGGCGATGGCCTGCGGCTTGCCTTGTGTCGCGACCCGTGTGAGCGGCAGCGAAGACCTCATTCAGCATGGAGGCAATGGTATTCTCTGCGAGCCAGGAGATGCTGCCGGTTTGGCAGAGGGCTTATTGATCCTGCTACGGGACCCAGCGCTGGCGCAGCAATATGGTCGGGCTGCTCGCACGACTATAGAGCAGCACTATGCAATGGAGCGCATTATCGCGATGTATGCGGAACTCTACCAGAACCTGGTGGAGCGCAAGACTGCTGGAGTGCATAAGGAGCGGGAGCGGTGAACGTCGGCTCATACCGGGCGCGCAGCTTTGCTCTCACCTCATTCAGCGTGCAGAGGTTGCACACGTATGGATAGATGCCCCGCGTGCGCATGAGTACATTGCCTATTTACGACCTATGGGGAAGCGCATGTACAGTGATACATGTACAGTGTGACAGTCGGGCGCTGTGCGCTGATCAGCGTAGAGCAACCGGGTACCTCGCCGACAGCATCAGGGTCATCAGAAAGGATACTCACCCGCATGTGCGGCATTGCTGGATTCATTGACAGCAACACGGATCGCGGCAAGGACGACGTAGAGCAGCTGATTGCTAGCATGTGCGCCGTCATTCGCCATCGTGGACCTGACGATCAAGGCGTCTGGGTAGGTGGCGGCGTCGCGCTGGGTATGCGCCGCCTTGCCATCATTGATGTTGCAGGTGGACATCAGCCCGTCTTCAACGAGGATCAGACGGTTCTCATCGTGTTCAATGGGGAAATTTACAACTATCGTGATCTACAGCGTGACCTGCGGAAGCGCGGCCATCGCTTCCGCACCGATACTGATACTGAAGTCATCGTTCACGCCTACGAAGAATATGGGGATGACTGTGTGCAGCACCTGCGAGGCATGTTTACCTTCGCCCTGTGGGACACAAGACGGCAACGCCTACTCGCTGCGCGCGATCGGTTCGGGAAGAAGCCGCTGAATTACTACTGGGATGGCCAAAAACTCATTTTTGGATCGGAGATTAAGTCGATCCTGCAAACCGGAATTCCAAGGGACGTGAATCCAATCGCACTGGATGAATATCTGGTCTATGGCTATGTCCCGACTCCGCATACCCTCTTCGAGGGAGTTTATAAGGTACCGGCCGCCCACATCTTAATCTATGAGGACGGAAAGATCAGCACGAAACGCTACTGGGAACCGCCTACGGCGCCGACGCGACAGGATGACGAGCCAACGGCTGTTGAGCGCACGCGCGAGCTGCTCAACGATGCGGTCGCGGTTCGGTTGATGAGCGAGGTGCCATTGGGAGCCTTCCTGAGTGGTGGCATTGACTCCAGCCTCGTGGTCGGGATAATGAGTCAGACACTGTCCCAGCCAGTGAAGACCTTCTCGATCGGCTTCGAGGAGGAGGACTTTAGCGAGTTGCCCTATGCACGGCTGACTGCCCGACATTTCGGGACGGACCATCATGAATTTATTGTGCGCCCTGAGTTGGTCTCGGTGTTGCCGGAGCTCGTCTGGGCGTACGACGAGCCATTTGCCGACCAATCCATGTTGCCCACGTATTATGTCTCCAAACTCGCCCGTGAGTTCGTGACTGTGGTCCTTACGGGTGACGGAGGTGATGAAATTTTTGGCGGCTATGTGCACTATGCGCGTGAGCAGTCCATCGCTCGTCTGCCACGCTCCATGCGCTGTTTGCTCGAGCGTGGCGCCATGCTGTTGCCTGACGGCATGCGCGGCAAGAGACGGCTGAGCGTCATGGGTCAGGATCTTCCCACGCGCTACGCCAAAGCCAACATGCGCTACCCTTACAGTTGGCGGTCCTCGATGTATCGTCCCGAAATGTACGCCAGCGTAGTCAACCACGATCCGCTCGAGCGCCAGGTAAGTATCTTCCGTTCTTTGCCCCCGTTGGATCTTATGGCTCAGATGCAGCACGTCGATACACAGATGTACCTGCCTGATGACATTCTGGTCAAGGTCGACAAAGCAAGCATGCTCAACTCCCTGGAGACACGGGCTCCGCTGCTCGACCAAAACTTGGTGGAGTATGTGTGGTCGCTGCAACCGGCGGTGCGGACACCGCACGGCCGGCTGAAGCACCTCTTGAAGAAGATTGCCAGCGATATGCTTCCGCCTGAGATCCTGAGGCGACGCAAGTGGGGATTTTCGATCCCCGCCGATCGCTGGCTACGCGGTGAGTTGGCCGAGTATGCCACAGACATGCTACTGTCGACGCGCACACGGGACCGCGGGATTTTTCGACCGGCATTCATCCGCGACCTGCTGAGCAGCCACGCACGTTCAGGTCTGATCCATCACGGCAGCATGATTTGGGCGCTGCTCTGCCTTGAGCTCTGGTTTCAGGTCTACTTGGATGCAGCACCCATCCAGTTGCCACACGGTACCTACGTGGATGTAGCAAGGCGTCGGTAAAGGCCGGGGAGGGCGTAATGTTCGGCATTTGGGGCGTAAACAACGCATGGAATGGGGAGCCCGTCTCGCCAGAGGTACTCGGGCGGAGGACCCAGTTGCTCTCCCGTCGGGGGCCAGACAATCGCGGATCCTATCACGATGGCTCTGTAGGACCCCGCTTTGCATGGCTGTTGCGTGACCACCGAAAGAGCAGAACAGATAACGGCGTGCCGCTTTTCCTGCTTGCCAGCCTCGATCTCTGGTTCCGCGTCTTCATCGACAACGGATCCTCGGTCGACCCCCCGCCCGGATCAGTGGAGGATCTGCTGGAGGGCGAACCAGCGCGAGCAGCCCCAGACATCTCGGCCGCGCTGTAAGGGGAAGAAAGGCGGATCATGTATGGCACGGGATTTGTCCTCCTCCGGCAAGCAAATGGATAGGGGGCCACTGCGTGTTCTCACTGTGAGCGGGATCTATCCGACCGAGGAGAGGCCCCACAGTGGCACGTATATCAAGAGCCAGGTCGATTCCTTGGTGGAGGCGGGTCTTGAGATCGAGGTGCTGCATCCCGGGCACGGCCCCGCACTCCTGCGATATGTGTCTGCTGCCGCGCGCGTCTTTTCGAAGACGCTCACCGGGTCGTTCGACGTCGTGCATGGGCACTATGGTCTGTGGTGCCTGGTCGCGCGCCTGCAGTGGACCACCCCAGTCGTGGCGTCTTTTCTCGGAAGTGATCTGCTCGGTGACCCGACCGCGACCGGCGGCGACACCAGGAAGAGTACTCTCGTGGCGCACATCAGCCGATGGCTGGCCCGGCGGGTGGATGCGGTGATCGTGAAGTCGGAGCAGATGAGGATGCTGATGCCGGCTGAAAACGTCTTCGTCATCCCGAATGGAGTAGACTTCATGCTCTTCAAACCTCTGCCACGTGCGCAGGCGCGCGCTGCACTCGGGCTGGATCCTGATCGCTACTATGTCCTGTTCGCCAACGACCCTGCAATACCTGTGAAAGACTTTCCCCTGGCGCAAATGGCGATTGAACGCCTCAGGGCCAGAGGTGTGGCTGTAGAGCTGGTCGTCGCCAATGGCATGGCGAATGCGGCAGTTCCACTATATATCAATGCCAGCAACGCACTGCTCCTTACGTCGAAGCATGAAGGATCGCCCAATGTAGTCAAGGAAGCGATGGCCTGCAACATCCCCGTCGTCTCGACCGATGTCGGGGACGTCGCGCAGGTCATCGGGCGCACCGCAGGATGCGCCGTGTGCCAGCGCGATCCGGACACATTGGCAGAGGCACTGAACGCCGCGCTACTCTATCCCACCGCAACGACTGGTCGCGCGGACATTGCCCACCTAGAGCGCTCAGTCGTGGCACGGCACGTCATTGCAACCTACACGTATACACTCAGACGGGCAACGGAAGTCAACGAGCGCGCACAGTGGCGCCACGCCCGTGCCGCATCTGCTCAAGTGCATCAGCAAGACCGATCTGTGGTATGAGAGGAGGTCAGTATGCCCGTCCGCGCAAGCCGTAACTTGCGAGAGCTACGCACGTACGTCACCGCTTTGAGGCGATGGCTCTGGCTCCTTTGCCTGTGCACAGTCGTCGCTGCAGCGAGTGGTTACGTCGCCAGCAAGGCACAACATCCGGTCTATCGGGCGACCACGGTGCTGATCGTCGAGCCACAAGGGACATCAGGGCAGGATCTCTTCAACGCGTTGCAGGTGAGCGAGCAACTTGCCGTGACATACGCGGGCTTGGTCCAGCAGCCCATCGTATTGGACCGGGCTGCGCAGCAGCTGAAAGGTGTCTCGGCAGCGACACTGGCTCGCGAGGTGAAAGCCACGGCCGATACAGGAGCGCCGATAGTGCGGATACAGGTTGACGACACGAACCCTGTTCGCGCGGCGACGGTGGCAAACGCGGTTGCCTTAGCATTGACCACGGTCCTCCTTGAGCGCGGGTTTGCGAGCAGCGAGGGAGTCATTCCTCTCCAGCAGTTCCAACCAGCCGTTCCACCGAACGCACCAGATCATCCTAAGGCTTTGCTCAATGCGGCGATCGCGGCTGCCCTCGGTCTCATACTGGCAGTTATCCTGGTACTGCTCATCGAATTCCTGGACGACCGCATCCGTACGCCAGTGCAGGCGGAGGCAGTGGTCGACGCCCCACTACTTGGGAACATCGATAAACAGCGCCTGAATCATGTGCTGCTTACGGAGAACGCCAAGGGCTCGCCTGCGATAGAAGCGAGCTTCCGTGCGCTGTGTGCAAACCTGAGTTTTGCCACACTCGACAAGCCGCTACGCACGATCGCCGTGACCAGCGCCACCGTGGCTGAGGGGAAAACGACGGTCGCCATAAATTTGGCCGAAGCACTGGCTCGGAGCGGAAAGCGCGTGCTGCTCATCGATGCTGACCTGCATCATCCCCAGATCCACGAGCTGCTCGGTATTTCCAATTCGAGGGGTCTCTCGCAGTACCTGCAGGAGGAGAACTGCACCAGTTCCGTTGTCTCACAGCGACACGGTTCGAGGCGGTCCGTGCTCACAGCAGGTCCGCATCCGCTCGATTCAGCAGAATTGCTCGGTTCTTGTCGGATGGGCCATTTTCTGCAATCCATATTCGACAACGACGTGGCCGATATCGTGGTCATTGATACACCACCCGTAGCGACATATGTTGATGCGGCTCGACTGGCGGGCTACACGGATGGCACACTCCTCGTTATCGACAGTAGCCAGGCACGCGAAGAGGCTGTCGTACGTGCAAAAGCTGTTCTCGATCGTGTCCATGCGCGGATCGTGGGAATTGTACTCAACCATACACCCGGGCGTATGGACCACGCTGGCTTCCACCAGCAGCCCAATGAGCAAACGTCCACTATGGAAGAGCAGATGGTACCGCATGAGTCGTCGACATCTCCCGCGTTGACGGAATAAGCCACATACAGCGACTCTATCCTGAGCCTTGTGCATACGTGGGGCCTAGGATAGAGTCGTTTGGCGCACGATCCAGTTGGTGACAGAGTACTTGGGAGATCCGAGTAGTGTGCTCGTCGTCGATGAAACCAGCTTCTTGAAGAAAGGTACGACGTCGGTAGGTGTGCAGGGCTGGTATCATTGAATACCGTGCTCGGGTGGGATGCCTTCGTGTGGCGCTACTCGCTCTCATCTTCATCTGCATGATGGCTACTGTTTCATCTGCATGATGGCTACTGTTCGGGCTATCTGTACAGCAGACTATGGCAGGGTGTACGGTGTGTCAGCTACAGGCATCTTCTACAGATAAACGATGGAGACACAGGCCGTTGCCTCATCAACGTCGCGGAAGCCTTGCTTTGGTCTTTGGCCTGGAGATGGGCATCCACACACCGGACGCTTGTGCCGCCGTGACCAGCCAGTGATCATCATCGTTGGTGCCGATACGGTGGAGCAGATAGGGATCGGTCTGCGGCGTGTTGACGCCGCGCACCGTGGTGAGCGCCCAGCGGTAGCCCGCCTGCTGGGCGGCCTGGAGCGCCTGGGGGCCGATGTGCTCCGGCTTGCCAAGGGGATAGGCGAAGGTCTGCACTGGGTGGCCGAGCTGTCGCTCAAGCTCCAGGCGGCAGTCGCCGACCTCGTGTGCCACTTCCTCGGCATCCGCCAGCTGGGCCAGCACCGGATGGTGCTGGGTGTGCGCCCCGAAGGACATCCAGCCACTTGCCGCCATCTCGCGCACCTCGGCCCAGCTCAGCGGCCGGGCCAGTGCCTCGTCGGCGCTCTGTGGGTCCGCACTGACCGCGAGCGCCGTGCGGGTGGCCTTTAAGAAGGCCTCGCGCTCGGACACTGAGCCAGCCCGACGAACACGGGCATCGATGGCGCCTGCCAGGGTGGCCCGCGCGTCCGCCTGCTGGGCGAGCCGGTAGGTCTGGCCGCCCAACTGCGCCGCGTTGACGTGCGTTTGCTGCGCCAGCCGCTTGCCCTCCAGCCACCAGAAGGGCTCGCCCGTCTCGACATAGCTGGGGATCAGGAAGATGGTGAGTGGGATCTGCAGCTCGCGCGCGAGGGCAAAGGCATGCGTGTAGGTGTCGCGGTAGCCGTCGTCGAAGGTGATCGCCAGCGCCGTGCGCCGGCGTGCTGGTGATCGTGCCGGCGCGTGCGGCGGTGCGTGCGCTCCTGCCTGGCCGGACTGATAGAGCTCTGCCAGGGCGGCCTCGAGCGGCAGCAGGCGATAATGCCGGCGCAGGTAGAGGAGCTGGCGCCGCAGGTTGGGGTGGCTGGCGCGGTGGTAATTGAGGATCACCAGGCGCGGGCCGTGCTGCCGCTGGGTCCACCAGCGGACGAGACCCACGACGCCACTATAATAGAGGCAGGCCGCCACCAGCGGCCGCACTCGCCCACCTCGCCCTGCCATATGTGCTTCCTTCCTATCTTCCTATCTTCCTATCTGATCCGTATCAAC
>DASVOW010000978.1:0-3584 GCA_036383155.1 Ktedonobacterales bacterium | reverse complement strand
CTCTTCCACGACGTAGTCAACTCACATGACTACGACCTCTGGATCGGCGACGAAGCATGGGAGCTCGACTATTTCCTGCACGAGAACCCCGAGGAGAAGCGCGCCGCCTACGTCTGGATGACCGACTTCGTCGGCTACCTCCCCATGACGGACGGCGGCGACCGCGAGGCATATCTAACCACCGACTACAACGCGGAGATGATCGAGCACGTCGAGCGTTTTCCGCGTCTGCGCGACCGTGCCATCTTCGTGGGCAATCCCGACGACATTGTGCCCGACACATTTGGCCAGGATCTACCCGCCATCCGCAGATGGACTGAGCAACACTACGACTTTAGCGGCTACATCACCGGCTTCGATCCCCGATCATTCGCCGATCGCGACGCGCTGCGCCACGCGCTGGGCTACCATCCAGATGAGCAAGTCTGTATCGTCACCGTCGGCGGCTCCGGCGTCGGCGCCCACCTGTTGCGCCGTGTCATCGCCGCTTTCCCCGAGGCGAAGCGCCGCGTGCCCGCCCTGCGCATGATCGTGGTCACTGGCCCGCGCATTGACCCGTCATCGTTGCCCCCTACCGACGGCCTTGAAGTGCGCGCCTACGTCCATGAGCTCTATCGCCATCTCGCCGCCTGCGACCTCGCCGTAGTCCAGGGCGGCCTGACCACCTGCATGGAGCTCACGGCAAACAAGCGCCCATTCCTCTACTTCCCCCTGCGACACCATTTCGAGCAGAATTTCCACGTCCGGCACCGCCTTGAGCGCTACGGCGCTGGGCGCTGCATGGACTTTCAAACGGCGACACCCGAAGTCATCGCGGCGGCTATTGCGGAGGAGATCGGCCGCCCTATACAGTACCGCCTGGTCGAGGCGGATGGCGCAGCGCGCGCGGCTGCACGTATCGCCGAATTGATCTGAGTCTTCCCGTACCCCACCCGAAATGTGAGAAGGGAGCAGAGCAAGATGACAACTCAAACAACGGCAGCGGGACAACATGTTCACGATCTCGCCGCGATTCGTCAGGCCGCGCTCGATTATATGCAGGGCTGGTATGAAGGTGACACGGAACGGATGCGACAGTGCCTGCATCCCGAGTTGGCGAAACGTGCGATCCTGTCAGACCCCCAAACTGGAGAGCTACGCTTCCGCCACCTGACTCACCAGCAAATGGTGGCGAAGACACAGCAGGGCGGCGGCACGGACGTACCCGTTGACAAACGCTACTACGAAGCCTCGGTCCTAGATGTCTATGGCGACATAGCCTGCGCCAAAGCGGAGTCATATGAGTACATAGACTACCTGCAATTGGCGCGCTGCGAAGACTCGTGGAAGATCGTAAACGTCCTTTGGACGTGGAACCTCGCCAAACGATAAGCCCCAGAAGACCTCTCATGGCGATGGCATACACTCGCTCACCAATCGAATCTAAGTCCATCACCAGAGGCGTGCTCCTATAAGCTGGATGCCGGGCATCCAGGCTCAGGCGCCAGCCTGCGCCCAAAAAGCATCCAGACCAACATCAACCAGGCAGGCGTAGCGATTGTCGCCACGCCCGGGACCTCTTGTTGTCGTTCCAATTAGCTGAGCTTGGTGTGATCCCAGGTAGCTCACGCCAAGCCTACAGGAGAGGGCATCACAATGACCACAGTAAACAGCATGACCGAAACCACACGCACAACCTTTGTCCCTCAGCACTTCGACCCTGACCAAGCCCAACAGTTCGTAGGCAAGGTGGTCACGGACTGCGCGGCAGCAGTGACCGTGGCGCTCGCGGTCATCGGCGACCAACTCGGGCTCTACCGCGCACTGGCCGGAGCTGGGCCGCTCACATCCATCGAGTTGGCCGAGCGCACAAACACGAGCGAGCGCTATGTCCGCGAGTGGCTTATCAATCAGGCGGCCGCAGGCTATCTCAGCTACAATGCTGAGACTGGGCGCTTTGTTTTGCCAGACGAACACGCGGTGGCACTCCTGAACGAAGAGAGCCCATACCACGTCGGCGGTGCGCTCATGATTGCGCTGGCGATGACAAAGGCCGAGCCACGCATACGGGAGAACTTCCGCACAGGCGCCGGAATGGGTTGGGGTGAGCACGATCACTACATGTTCGAGGGTTGCGAGCGTCTATTCCGCCCCGGCTACCTGGCCAATCTCGTCCAGCATTGGATTCCCGCCCTGGACGGTGTGCAGCAAAAGCTCGAGCACGGCGCGAAAGTAGCGGACATCGGTTGCGGTCACGGCGCATCGACCATCATTCTTGCCAAGGCCTATCCCAACTCGCGCTTCTATGGATTCGACCAGCATCCCGCCTCGATCGAGCGAGCCCGAGCGCTCGCGAAAGAGGCCGGAGTACCCGACAACGTCACCTTCGAAGTGGCTAGCGGCACCGACTACCCAGGCACAGGCTACGACCTCGTCACCTACTTCGATTGCCTCCACGACATGGGCGATCCCGCCGATAGTATCCACCACACGCGCGACGCCCTCGCACCAGACGGGACGGTTCTGCTTATCGAGCCGGCGGCCGGCGCCCACGTGGAGGACAATTTCAATCCGGTGGGCCAGTTCTACTCCGGCGCGTCAGTGCTCGTCTGCACCCCCAACGCGCTGGCAACCGGCTCGGAAGCGCTAGGGACCGTGGCGACCGACGAGGCGCTGGGCGCAGTGATCCGCCAGGGCGGGCTCAGCCGCTTCCGTCGTGTGCTGGAGACGCCGCTCAACCGGCTCTTCGAAGCGCGCATCTAATAGTCAGATCCGCATGAAGTGATTGGATATGTGCGGTGGGCATCTGCCCACCGCACATATCCAACATCAGCTGCCACGCGTGAAAGGGAGGAAGCTGGCCACCCGGGGTTAAGGTGCTAGGTGCCCCCCGGCGACCGGATGGGCCAGCGTCTTGGCAAAGTCCTCCAGCAGCGTCAGGCACAGGGCAGCCACCTCCCCGAAGGACAGTGAGTGCCCCTCGTGATAGGCAGCACCCCACTGTTCCCGCTCAACTCGCTGACGCAGTCCCGCCACGCCTTGACTGGCTACCATGCGCTCCCACACAGTCAGCGTCGCACCCGTCGCCTGGAATAGGGCCTCTGCCGACCCGAGCAGCCGCGCGCGCGCCTCCGCATCGGCCCGCTCATCCAGGAGTGCCAACGTCGCTCGCGTGCCCCACCCCAAGAGAAAGCGATCTCGCAGACTCACACTGGCACTCATGCCTGCGCGAACATGCCGCACGGCTCGGGGCAAGTCGCCCTGCTGCTGAAAGATCGTGGCCAGGCCCAAGTGGACAGCGCCAGCCATGCGCATATCCCTTGCCGCCTCTGAGCGGTCCAGCGCGGCCAACTGGAATGCGGCTGCTTCGTCCAGGTTGCCGTCTGTGAACGCTGCAGCGCCGAGGGAGTAGAAGGTGATCGTGGCGCCAGCCTGAAAAGTATCACCCGCGTCCTCCCAGCGTGTGAGCGCCTCCTGCAGCAGAGGATATGCCTGCGCCCGGTCCCCGGCTGCGACTGCAAGCGATCCCATGTGAGTAAGGGCGTCTGCAATGCCGGCGGAATCCTGCTGCCTCTGGCGTAGCTCCAGGGCTTCCTCCAGCACGA
>DASVOW010000977.1:0-4518 GCA_036383155.1 Ktedonobacterales bacterium | reverse complement strand
CGCGCCCGCATCCATCCGTTGCGCCGCGCCGATTCGCTGAGCAAGGCCGAGATTGCCGCGCTGCGCGATGCCATCCAGGCCACGCTCCTCACCGGCATCGAGCATGGCGGCACCACCTTCGGACGCCACCGCGATGTCTACAACGAGGCTGGCCGCAACCTCGAACATGTGGAGGTCTATCGCCACACCGGCGAACCTTGCCCGCGCTGCGGCACGCCCATCCAGCGCATTGTCGTCACCCAGCGCGGCACCCACTTCTGCCCAAGCTGTCAACGCCTCGACGCCGAGGACACGGCTATTCAATAAAAGCTTCCTATACTCCAACCGAGTGAAGCGGGTATAATCGGTGCGGGGTCTTCATTCATTCAGGGGAAGCACCCCTATCTCCACCAGTATATGTTGGAAACAGGAGGAAAGCCGTCATGCCCCCTGCTGGTGACTCGACCATCATCGAAGATATATTCGCGCGTGAAATTCTCGATTCGCGTGGCAATCCAACCGTCGAGGTTACGGTGACACTCATGGGCGGCGCCGAAGGCACGGCCAAGGTTCCCTCTGGTGCGTCCACGGGCGCGCACGAGGCTGTCGAGCTGCGCGATGGCGACAAACATCGCTACGGCGGCAAGGGCGTGCTCACCGCCGTCAACAACGTCAACGAGCTGCTGCAAGACGCCCTCACCGGCCTTAACGCCCTCGATCAGGTCGCCCTCGATGAGCGCATGATCGAAATGGACGGCTCTCCCAATAAGGGCAAGCTTGGCGCGAATGCCATCCTTGGCGTCTCGCTCGCACTGGCCCATGCTTCCGCCGCCGCTCTCGAACAGCCGCTCTATCGCTACATCGGCGGCGTCTCGGCACGCACCCTGCCTGTTCCCATGATGAACATCCTCAACGGTGGTAAGCACGCCGAGAACTCCACCGACCTGCAGGAGTTTATGATTCTGCCGGTGGGCGCGCCTACCTTTACCGAGGCGGTGCGCTGGAGCGCGGAGGTCTATCAGGCGCTCAAGAAGGTGCTGCACGATCGCAAGCTCAACACCAATGTCGGCGATGAGGGCGGCTTCGCGCCGTCGCTTGGCTCGAACCGCGACGCCCTTGAGGTGATCGTCGCCGCCATCGAGTCCGCCGGCTACAAGCCCGGTAGCGACATCTGCCTGGGCATCGACGCCGCCGCCAGCGAGGTCTTCGACAAGGGCAAGTATGTGCTGGCGCGTGAGGGGCGCACGCTCTCGGCCAGCGAGATGATCGACCTCTACGAGCAGTGGATCGGCGCATATCCGATCGTCACACTGGAGGATGGCCTCTCTGAAGACGACTGGCAGGGCTGGGCAGAGTTGACGAAACGCCTTGGCTCGCGCATACAGCTCGTAGGCGACGATCTCTTCGTCACCAACACCGAGCGCCTGGGACGCGGCATTCGCGAGGGCGTCGCCAACTCGATCCTCGTCAAGCTGAACCAGATTGGCACACTGACGGAGACGCTCGCCGCCATCGAGCTTGCGAAGACTGCCCGCTACAGCGCCGTCATCTCTCACCGCTCCGGCGAGACCGAAGATACCACCATTGCCGATCTGGCCGTTGCCACTAATGCAGGCCAGATCAAGACCGGCGCCCCAGCGCGTTCAGAGCGAGTGGCAAAGTATAATCGATTGATGGCCATCGAAGACGAGTTGGGCGAGAGCGCCCGCTATGCCGGCTTCTCGGCCTTCTACAACGTCCCTGCGCTTGCCAGCCGCGCATAAAGACAAGAGGAAGCGACGACCCATATGAGCGATCCGCAACAGAGGCAACAGAAGCCTCTCAACACACAACCCTCCGACGGCTCGCGCCAGATAGAGTCCGATCTCACATCACAGCCAGGCGAGCCGCCCGTTCCCGGTGTCTCCACCGATGAGTTTTCGGCGCCAGCCGCCTACGCCGCCGCCCGCTCCAAGGGTGGCGCCGTCATGCCTGCCGATCGTGGTAGCGTGCGTACTATCCACTATTCGCTCAGCTACACCGTGCGTAATGCCGGCGCGGGCCCGGATGGCGCTATCGTGCTGCTGCATGACCTTCCCGGCGGCGCGTTTACCTGGGGCGACGTGGTGCCGCAGCTCGAAGCGACGGGGCGCGCGGTCTACGCCTTCGATATGCTGGGCTACGGGCAGTCGGAGCATCCATGGCCCTCCGATACCTCGATCTGGGGCCACGCCGACAGCCTCTCCTATGCCTTCAACGAGCTGCGCCTGCGCGACATTGTGCTGGTCGGCTTCGGGCTGGGCGGCGCGGTGGCGCAGGTGCTGGCGACGCGCCTCTATCGCGAGCACGTAGCGCGACTGGTGCTGATCGACTCCTACGCCTATGAGTATGCCTTCGCGCCAAACTGGCCGCTGCCGGAGATGGTCAAGCGCCAGGATCCCGAGGCGCCACGCCACACTCCGCTCGATCAACTGCTCTCCGACCTCCGCTCTACGCTGCCGCAAGCCTCCGCCAGGCCGAAGTTCTTGGCTGGCAGCAAGCTTGACGCCTATGTCAACGAGTGGAACTCGGAGATTGGCAAAGAATTGCTCTTCCAGCATATTCGCCTGATGCTGCCGTCCTATACCAACGCTGTCTCCTCCTACCTGCGTAAGCTGGAAGTGCCGGTGCTGCTGATCTGGGGCGAGTCAGACGAGGTCACGCCGCGCTGGTTAGGCGAGCGCTTGCAGCGCGAGATCTCCGGCTCCCGCCTGGAGATCGTGCCCAATGCCGGTCATCTCGTGCTCGACGACGCGGCCGACGCGGTTGGAAAGCTGATCGGCGATTTCGCCGGCACCTACACGCCCAGCACATTTGCCGTCACGGCGAGCTAGAAGGGTGGCTGCACGGTCCACCCGTGCAGCCTAATTCATTGGTCTAGGTTTCTGGCGAGATCTTTTCATGGCATACCGGCGTCCAGCGGAGGAAATCGCGACGTTCTGGCGCGACCCGGCACTCCACAACCTGGAGCTGCTGCACGCGCACTACGTCACGCATAGCTTTGCTCCCCACTCGCATGAGGGGTTCGCCATCGGCGTCATCGAGCGTGGCGCCGAGCGCTTTGCCTACCGGCGCGCCAATCATATCGCACCCGCCGGCTCAGTCGTCGTGATCAATCCCGGCGAGATGCACACCGGCTCGGCGCTCCTGCCAGATGGGTGGAGCTATCGCATGCTCTACCCTGACGCACACGTGCTGCAAGCAGTGGCGAGTGAGATGTCGGGGCGTCCACGCGACATCCCGTTCTTCGCGGAACCGGTGCTCGACGATCCCGACCTTGCCAGCGCCATTCTCCACGCGCACGCGCTGCTGGAGACGCCCAGCACACCATTGGAGCGCGAGTCGCGCCTGCTGCCCGTGCTGGCGCGACTGATCGAGCGTCACGCCGATGCGCAGCCGCTGCGTCCACAGTGGCAGCGTGTACAGCCTAGCACTGCAGTGTGGCGCGTGCGCGATTATCTCGCCGAACACTACGCCGAAGCGGTAACGCTTGATGAGCTTGCATCGCTCGCCAGGTTAAGCCCCTTCCACCTGTTGCGCGCCTTCTCCGCCGCCTTTGGCATGCCGCCCCATGCCTATCTGACACAGGTGCGCGTGGGACGCTCCAAAGCTCTCCTCGCCACGGGTCTTCCCATAGCCCAAGTGGCCGCCCTCACCGGCTTTGTGGACCAGAGCCACCTCTCGCGCCACTTCAAGCGCATCGTCGGCGTCGCTCCCGGTCAGTATGCGCGCGGCGCTTTCCGCTAGCCCACCCATCTATAAAGGTCTCAAGAAGACCGCAAGATCGTACAAGACTGCGGCACCCGCCCCGACATATAGTGTCGGTATGAAGACACTCACCACCTCCAGCCTATCCAGCACGCCGAGAACGCGGGAACGAACTAGCGAGTTTCTATGTGGCATCCGCGATGAGCTGCCGATCCTCGTCGGCACGGTGCCATTCGGCCTGATCTACGGCGTCTCAGCTGTCGGCGCGCATATCCCGGCGGCGATGGCGCAGGCGATGTCGTCGGTTATCTTCGCCGGATCGGCCCAGTTCGTCACGGCGCAGCTCGTGGGGGCTGGCTTGCCCGCGCTGGTCATTATCGTTACAGGTGTCATCGTCAACCTGCGCCATCTGCTCTACAGCGCATCCATCGCGCCGTACACCCGCCACCTCAATCGCTTCTGGAAGGTGGTGCTGGCCTACCTGCTCACCGATGAAGCCTACGCCGTCGCCATCACCCACTACCGCGCGGGCGACGCGATAGCCAGCGACGCCCCAGGTGATCCAGCAAGCGTGCACCCCCATCGCCACTGGTATTTCCTCGGCGCCGGCCTCGCGCTCTGGACTTCCTGGCAGGCCAGCACCGCCGTAGGTGTCTTCCTTGGCGCAAACGTTCCTAAGAGCTGGTCGCTCGACTTCACGCTGCCGCTGACCTTCATCGCGCTGGTCGTCCCAACGCTGAAAGATCGTCCAGGCGTCGCCGCCGCGCTCGCCGCTGGGCTGATGGCTATCCTCGCCGCGCCACTGCCCTTGAA
>DASVOW010000976.1:0-6915 GCA_036383155.1 Ktedonobacterales bacterium | reverse complement strand
TAACAGCCCCCAACAGGATCACTGGAGGACCTGCTGGAAGGTGAAAGGAGGAAGCGGACCACACCATCTGGACAGTGTCGTGAGGGGAAAGGCGAAAGTCCTCATGAAAACTGAGAGTCTCAAAGCGGATTAAAGGAGAGGTTACTTGCTCGTATGGATCGTGGCCAAATGGGATGCGATTGCCTTGGCGCATAGGCCGCGTGCCCTCTGGAGTCTGTGTGAGATACCCTATGGTAGGACGCGTTCGGAGCCTCTATACTCCCCGTTGATGACACGGAAGACGCTTCATCGAGAATCAGTCCTACACTCCATTGTGTCTGACTGGCGCCGCATTTTGTGACGCAAGCATGCTCGGTATCTGCAATGTGAAGCGGGAGCTAGCGTAGTGGGCAGCGGTGTAACCAGCTGGTTGCAGGAACGGGTCAAGGTCCACCGCTATGGCGGTAGGCGAGGCATGACAATCGTCGCCACGACCAACCTAAACTCAAAATTGCACAGGAGTGAGTGGTGAACAGCGAGGGAAGTACATGTATGCTTGGCGTAGACAGAGAAGTGAAGCGCCGCGGGTCCACAAGGTCCTAATGGTGGTGGAGAACGAAGCGGCGCCTGCTGATGGACGCGTCTGGTCCGAGGCCGAAGCGCTGCGAGATCGCGGCCTCCAGGTAACAATTATCTCGCCGAAGGGGCCGACCAAGTATCGAGAGCCGCACGTTTGCCTGAATGGCATCCACATCTACCGGTATAACCTATCGAGTGGGCACACATCTACTGCCTACCTCGCTGAGTACGGCACTGCGCTGCTCATGACATTCTTGCTCAGCCTGAAGGTCTTGTTCCTTCACGGCTTCGACGTCATCCACGTGGCAAATCCTCCTGACATTTTCTTTCTGCTTGGTTTGTTCTATCGCCCTCTAGGCATTAAATTTGTGTTTGATCAACATGATCTTGCCCCCGAGCTATTCAAGGTGGTCTTCAAGGATCACGGCAACCGCTATGTAATGAGGCTGCTCTGCAACGTCTTGCTCCTATTTGAACGGTGGAGCTATCGAACAGCCAATCTGGTGATCGTCACCAATGCATCTTACGGGCGGATTGCCATGCGGCGAGGCAAATGTCCAGATGATAAGGTGTTCATTGTGCGGAACGGCCCCGACCCTCACCTTCTGAAGCCGACCCAGCCCGAGCCCGAGCTGAAGATGGGCCGTCGCTACTTGCTCGCTTACATTGGGGTGATGGGTCCTCAAGATGGCGTTGAGTACGCGCTGTACGCGCTCCACAGCCTTGTCCATGCACGAAAGCGCAGGGACGTCTCATTGGTGCTCATGGGAGATGGTATCAGCGCTCCTAATCTGCGTACGCTCGCTCATGATCTTCAGCTCTATGACTACGTTACATTTACAGGCTGGACCCAGCCTAAGGACATCGTTCGCTACCTCGCCGCGGCCGATATCGGGCTCTCGCCCGACCCCTCCAACGAGCTAAATGAATCAAGCACCATGATCAAGACCATGGAATACATGGCGATGGGAAAACCAGTAGTAGCGTTCGATCTTACGGAGACACGCTTCTCAGCACAGGAGGCTGGTCTCTACGCCACACCAAACATTGTCGAGGACTTCGCCAACAAAATTGAGGACTTGCTCGACAACGAAGATATGCGCCGCAAGATGGGGATGCTTGGGCGCAAGCGCATTGAGGAGGCATTGAGTTGGGATCACTCCAAAGAGCAGCTCCTGCTCGCTTACGCGAAGCTGCTCCACGAGTGTTTCGACCATCCGGATACTGACGTGGACGAACCGACGATGGCAAGTGTGTTAGTTATCGGAAGCAGTGTGCCAGACTGAGAACTTGACGTCTGGTCAGCAGTCTAACCGACCGGGAGGCAGCGCGTGACTGCTCACTCCCACATCACCGTCACCCAAGGACGTGGCAGCATGAATCTGGTCTCCTATTCGATGAAAACCAAGGGAGCCCGCAATTTTACTCGACGGCTCTGGACGGTGTTTACCCGCTTTGGCATTTCTGAAGCCCGAACGCGGACATCCTTACTGGCGGCTATACGCGCTCTTCAGGCGTATGGTGCGACCCCCACGTTCTTCATCCCTGCTGTGGTGCTCCGTCGTCATCGCAAACTGCTTGCAGAGATAGCCCGTGATGGCGCGGAGATCGGCATACATGGACATGTCCATAACGATTACCGCTCTCTCAGTGCCCACGAACAGCGGCAGCAAACCCAGCAGGCGATCTCAGTGTTCCAACAAGCAAAGATTCCCTACCAGGGGTTTCGCAATCCGTATCTCGGATGGACCGAAGAGTCTGTCAATGTCTTTGCCGACCTCGGTTTCACCTACGACAGCAATGAAGCCGTCTTACATGATGTGGTCGACCTCGACCGCTTCTCACCGGTCCTTAGAGACGGCTATGCAAAGTCATTGACGCTCTTCCAGGCGCTTCCTTGCAATCACTACACGGTGCGCCCGCATTATGAAGGGGCGCTTGTGCGTATTCCAACCAGTATTCCAGACGACGAGATGCTTTTTGATCGCTTGCGCATCACCGATGCTGAGGAGGTCGGGCAGGTCTGGTGCAACGTGATGCAGCGCGTCTATGCCCTTGGAGGCATTTACACGCTCAACCTACACCCGGAGCGAGCTGTTCTGTGCCTGAAGGCCCTTGATGCCCTGTTGATCTACGCCAACAGCAGGCAGCTACCGATCTGGTTGGCCTGCCTAAGAGATGTCGCGTGCTGGTGGCGGGAGCGCAGACAGTTCAGCCTGACCATCAGTCCACGAGGGCAGGGCTGCTGGCGAGTAGAAGCCGCCTGTACTCCCCGTGCCACTCTACTTGCGCGTCATCTCGTCGTCGAGAATCAGCCCACAACCCCGTGGTTTGGCCCTGATGTGCGCCTCAATACAGGCGCACACGTAGTGCATGCGGAGCGATGCCCATGCATTGCGCTCTCGGCGCGCACGCCTAAAGCAGTTGCTGACTTGCTTCGCGAGCAGGGATACCCAGCAGTGCACTGCTCGGAACAGGAAGCGCCCATGTACGCACTCTACGTTGACATGCCTGAAGGATTGGGAGCAACCCGTGCTGAGCAAGTACAGCGGCGTAGTACGCTCCTGGACCAGATCGACGGATTAGAGGCGCCCCTTGTCTACTTCGGATGCTGGCCCGATGGCAGACGTGCAGCACTTGCAATCAGTGGTGATATCGATTCGGTCACGGTACAGGATTTCTTTTTCCGGGTTCTCGAAGTCTCACAGTTCGCATAACGGGCGCTTGTTTTCGACTGTGGGCTGTGATATCGGAGTGTTTCTCTCTCCATTAGATATCTGCCGCCGGCAGCGTACGTTGCTTGCTGGCTACCGTGATAACAGCTCTTGCTGATGCCCGTCGAGTCAGGTGGGCACAAGTCCCGTTCGCTCACCAACAGGTTACCCATGTACAGGGCTGCGAGCAAGGGCCTACGCTGTACCCATCACAACTCGCGTGAAACTCCGCACAACACTGCAGGTCTGACACTGTGGTTCCCAAGCCCGTTCAAAACTGGTCAGTGCGCTGAGGGCCAGCGTGGGCAAAGCTAGGAGGACCCAAGAATGCAGGTACAGCCATGGGGGGCAGCCGGAGAGTCTCATTCCAGTTCCATAGGCGAGCAGGACATATCAGGCGATCAGCCGCATGGCGCCTTGGATGATGGGGGTGCTCTTGCAGCGCCACACCGGGACTCTCGAGATGAGCTAAACGCAACGGCGCCTCTTCCCTTCTCCGACTCGCACTGGAGCCCGGCACTGGAGCAGCAGGCACGCGAATCCATCTACGCAAGCAAGCCATGGCTCGATCTGCTCACCAAGGTCTACGGATACCAGGTGTTCTCTCTGACTACTACCGGCACGGATGGGCGAATTACAGGCTTCCTTCCCCTATGTTCCGTTGTGAGCCCGCTGGGAAGTAGGCGCCTAGTCTCCTTGCCGTTCTCCGACCACTGTCCGCTCCTGGCAACCGACACTGCCAGCGCCAACGCGCTGATCGACCAGGCGGTGGCACTCACGCGCGCGAAGAAGGCTCGCTACCTGGAGTTGCGCACTGGCCCATCCTCGGTGCTGGCCAACCGGCGCGATCTGGTCGAAGCGCCGCTCTATGTGCGCTGGCTCACCTCGCTCGCTCCCAAGACAGATGCGGTCTGGTCGGCGCTCAAGTCCCCGGTGCAACGTCAGATCAAGAAGGCGCGCAAGCTCGGCGTGCGTGTGCGGGTGGCCGAGCGCCGCGAGGACATGCGCACTTACTATCAGCTGCACCTGCAGACGCGATGCCGCAAACATGGCATGCCCGCGCAGCCGCTCCGCTACTTCAACGCGCTATGGGACCACTTCGCTGAGAACGGCGCGCTGTGGCTGCTGCTCGCCGAGGTCGAGGACCAGGTCGTTGCCGGGATGGTGCTGATGTGCGCTGGTGACACTATGCACTACGCTTACGGCGCTTCAGACGAGCGCTACTTGCACCTGTCGCCGAACAACCTACTGATGTGGGAGGCGATGACGCTCGGCTGCACGCAGGGCTACACGCAGTTTGACCTGGGCCGGACTGCGACCGCAAATGAGGGGCTGATGGGCTTCAAGCGTGGCTGGGGCGGCGAAGCGGTGCCCTTGCCCTATTACTACTATCCCCAGCCAGCAGGCCTGGCCGCTACCTCGGAGAGCAGTCAGAAATTCAAGGTGCTCACGGCGTGCTGGAGACGACTGCCGCTGCCTATTGCAGCCTCCCTGGGCGGTCATCTCTACAAGCATCTTGGCTAAGCGCTCTCGCGAACTCGCCAGAGCCGTATGCCCAAAGGTCGACGGCTATGATGGCCGCTCAGTCTCAGAGAGGAATCTCCTACTCGAGTAGGGCTTCTCTCGGTGCTGTGTTCCCCAATGCACCAGCAGTAGTAAATCGGCCCGACGAGTCTCCCACAGGTGCATAGGTGATTGTGCCCTATGTGCCTGACGCACATCACTCATGTGCATGGCATGGAATACTGCTAATACTTCATGTTGCTGATCCTGTGGCTGATCTGCTGGGCCGACGGTTCAGCAATGACGCTGTCTCGATCAACACTGTTCGAAAACTCCACCTGTTCACACAATCGCCGACGCTCCTTGCGCTTTCCAACGGCGCTCGACCGTCAGGCCCAAGCAAATGCCAAAGCCGCGGCTCGCGCTCACAAGCGACTAGAGTTCGCGTGTAAATGGCCCGTGCACACTCATACCCATATTAGGAAGAGGATGCAGAGTATGCTCGATCAGTATGCCCATGACCAGCAGATGGCAGGCGGGAACGAGGCTGCCCAAAATCGCGTCATCCGCGTCGACGATTATCCTGCTGTCATGCGTGAGACCGCCCGGCTCCGCTTCGGAGTCATCGGATATGGGTATTGGGGGCCGCATCTGGCGCGAAACCTTTCCCGATTGCCTCTGGGCCGCATTACGCATCTGGCAGATCTGTCTCCTGCGCGCCGCGAGGCGGCCCATTGGGATCATCCTTCCGCCCGGGTCACCGAAAGCATTGACGAAGTGCTCGATAGCGATGTCGATGCCGTTGTCATCGCCACACCCATCCGCACGCACTATCAACTTGCGCGGGCAGCCCTGGAACGTGGCAAACACGTCCTCGTCGAGAAACCGCTGACGGACAGCGCAGCCAGTGCCTCAGCACTCGCCACGCTGGCCAGCCAGCACGGCCGAGTCCTCATGGTTGGTCACACGTTTATGTACAATCCTGCTGTTAGGGAGCTGCGCCGGCTGGTACAGAGTGGTGCGCTGGGGCGCGTCTACTATGTGGATACGATCCGTGCCAGCCTGGGCCTTTTCCAGAAAGATATCAACGTCATCTGGGATCTAGCACCCCATGACATCTCCATATTGGAGCACATCTTCGGCGCTTCTCCCATCCGGGTAAGCGCACACGGTGGGGCCTATGTGCGACGCGATGTGAACGATGTGGTTCAAATCACCTTACAATATCCAGACGGCATGCTCGCTCTGATCCATGTGAGTTGGCTGAGTCCGTCCAAGATCCGGCGCTTCACCGTCGTGGGCGACCAGCAGATGGCTGTCTACGACGACGTCGACATGAACGACAAGATCCGCGTGTACAACCGTGGGGTTGATGTCCCCGATCACACCTCCACGTTCGGTGAGTTTCAGTTGTCGTACCGCTACGGCGATGTCGTCAGCCCTCATCTGCCCTGGAGTGAGCCACTGGCTGTCGAGTGCAGCCACTTCGCCGAAGCGATTCTGGAAGGGCGAACTCCGCTCAGCGATGGACGCAATGGCGTGCAAGTCGTCCGGACGCTAGAAGCGGCGGACGCCTCCCTCGCTGCCGATGGCGTGTTTGTCGATATCCCACAGCGCGAGGATAGCATGAGAACCTTACTGCACTAACCCCGCGTCCAGGAGGCGCGCACTTGACGAGTCTTCTCATGGAGCCGCGTCTGCTTCTGGTCGACGCAGCGATCGACTGCGGCTAGGCCAGTCTGATGGGATAGCGCGACCAGCCTTCATGCCTGGGCCGCCTTACGTCGGCATCTCTTCAGGTATTCGATGTGGCGCTTGCGGCAGAGGGGAGTATACAGATGCGGGTTCGGAAGGCTGTTATCACTGCGGCTGGCCGGGGCACGCGCCAGTATCCGGCTTCGACGACAGTCCAAAAGGAGATGTTTCCTCTCGTCGACGTCGACGGCGTCACCAAGCCGACGCTCCAAATTATCGTCGAGGAGGCATTTGAGGCGGGCACTGAAGAAATCTGCATTGTCACGGCTCCTGGCGACGCAGAGCTGTACCGCCAGCATTTCCGCAGCCTCTCGACCGATCTGCTCCCAGCCTTTGCCGGCAAAGGCTGGGCACTTCGAGAATCCGAGCAACTTGCTCGCCTCGA
>DASVOW010000975.1:0-2633 GCA_036383155.1 Ktedonobacterales bacterium | reverse complement strand
AGACAGCGCAGGCCCCTTCGATGAGGGCGAAGATGCAGAGATGGAGCAGGGTGAGGTGATGCAGGGCGAGGGCGAGTGGCACCGCGGCGAGGTTGAGGCCGCGGATGAGGTCGCAGACGAGCATGAGGCGCTTGCGGTCGAGGCGGTCGACGAGCGCGCCCGCGGGGAGGTTGAGCAGCAGCGGCGGGACGGCTTCGAGAGCGGTGATGAGGCCGGCCTGCGCTGGTGAGTGAGTGATGGCAAGGACGAGCAAGGGCAGCGCCAAGCCGGAGACGCCGGAGCCGACATTGGAGATGGCCTGGCCGATCGAGAGCAGCAGAAAGTCGCGGTTGCGCCAGAGGGGGACCGCTGGCTTGGCGGGAGCAGGCGAGGATACGGGCATTTCGGTGTCGGTGAGGTTGTTGGAAGTCATCGTGCAGTGCCTCGTTCTGACTTGTCTACCCCCTACACCATCCCTAACAGGGACGGGCATAGCGGCAGGCAGGGGAATACGTATGGTGAGATGTTGGGGAGAGGTGGGGGAGGCTCGGCGTGAGGAGAGAGCAGCGCGCATCGCGGGTAGGTGATGCCTTGCAGTCGGGAAGCCGGGAAATGGGGAGGAGAAAGGCGGGGCGTAGGTAGCAACATTAGGTACACCGGGCGGGATACCGCCAAGTGTATGGGTGTGTGCGTGCCGCGCCTGTCTCCGCCGCGTAGGCGTATGCGCCGGGCCTACGCGGCTAAGAGGCTTGTCTTGCGGTTGCGATTTCGGTGGATGGTCCAGCCACGCGCACTGTTGTGATGGGTGGCGCTGTGGGCGGAGAGCATACGCTGTATCATGGTCAGGATGGTATCACGGCGCGGGGGAGGCGTCAATGGGGGTTCCCCCGCTTCCGTTGCTATCCCTCGTGGTAGACGGCTAGACTTTTGGCAGAGGCACAAAGAGGATGACGAGCGCTACGACCAGCGCGTAGATGGCGATGGCCTCAGCGAAGACCATACCCAGGATCATGTTGGTACGGAGCAGGTTCCCGGCGGAGGGATTGCGTCCCATCGCCAGCAGACCAAGCCCGCACGCCAGCCCTACGCCTACACCTGTGCCGATCGCGCCAATACCGATCGCGAAAGCCGCCGCGAACTGGACATTCATGTCGTTCTCCTTTTGGGGCGACGCACCATAGCGTTGCCCATCTAGCTGACACCGCTTCTTCCACGCCTAACCATCGGGCGGGGAGAGCGGAGAGCCTACAATTTGGCGCAGGACAGACAAATATTCCTCGAAGGCGGCGCGCCCCGCCGGACTGAGCGAGATCCAGGTGCGCGGCCGCTTCTGCTCGAAAGTCTTCTCGATGGTCACATAGCCAAGGGATTCCAGTGCGCTAAGGTGCAGCGAAAGATTGGCGTCGCGCAGCCCCAGATGGTCGCGCAGGAATGCGAAGTCGACCTGCTTGGCGTGGGCGAGCAGCGCCAGGATGGAGAGTCGCACCGGTTGGTGAATGGTCTCGTTGAGCTGAAGGCGCGGGTGCTGGGTGTTGTCGCCACTAGCCTCGCTGGGTGGTCGCCGCGTCACTGCCACAGCGAGCCTCCAACTAGCGACGGCACGCGATGTGACTGCCGCCACTGGCTCATGCCAACGATGAAGAGTGGCAACGCCCCCACGACGCCGATGCCGGTGAGCCAGAACGGCGGATAGCGCCCGATGACGATCGCCCAGCCACCAACACCCACCCCTACGAGCGCGGCGTGATACCACGCCCACCAGAAGATGACACGATCGAATAGCACTACGCGCGGCCTGACCGGCAATTGGCGCTGGTACCACACCTTCCAGGCAACCACTGCCCCATTGAGGATCACCACGAACGCCACGGCTGGCCACACCGTGCCGAGCAGCCGGCTGGCATCGAACGCGATCATGTCCAGCAGGAACGCGGCGGCCCAGACAAGCAGCACGATCCCGTTGTTGAGGCTATGCCGCGTGGCGGTGGCTCGTGCCCGCTCGACCGTCAGCAGCATCTCGCCCGCCTCGCGCGTCGTCGTCTCCATTGGTCGCCAACCTCTCATGTCTGATATGCCGGTGACTTCACTCACGCCAAAGCACTTTAGTGACACTAAAATGATAGGGCACAAAGCAATGCTGCGTCAACCCACGCTTCGAGCAATGAATACCGCATGCCGGTGTAGCTCAACAAATCATAAAACTAGGCGTCTCACCTTCCGTCCGCTTTCCAGCGCGTTGGAATTGGGAGATGCAGAGGCGTCGGGAGCAGGCGTGCGGGGCTCTGCCAATTTGGCGCTGTGTCGCGTATACTAGACGCCGGAGGATACAGGCGACGAGAGTTAGTCCGTCCAGCTGTAATCGAGGTAACTATGCCAGAAGAGAACGCGATTCTACCCGTCGAGATACATCTGCCGGGTCTACTCAAGCTGCTGGGCGAGAGTCTCTACTCCACCCCGCGGGTCGCCTTGCGCGAGCTCGTGCAGAACGCCCACGACTCCTGCATTCGCCGCCGTGAGGAGGACCCGGCGGCGGCCAGCGGCTACGCCCCGGCGATTCGCATCTGGGTTGACCGCGCGGCGCGCCATCTGATGATCGAGGACAACGGCTCCGGGCTGACGCGCGACGAGATTACCGTCTTCCTCGCGACGGTCGG
>DASVOW010000974.1:0-5220 GCA_036383155.1 Ktedonobacterales bacterium | reverse complement strand
TTGCTCATCGGCGCGGGCTTCGCCATGGTCGAGAACTTCATCTACTTCGCGCTGAGCCCCCGCGACGAATTGCAGTTCCTGCTGCTTGGACGGATCGCGCTTGGCTGGCTCAGCCACTCGACCTTCACCGCGTTGATTGGAGCTGGATTCGGTTTTGCACGTGAGACAGTAGAGCGGCGTCGCAGATGGCGCTGGCCGCTGATTGGGCTGCTCGCCGCCATCGCGCTGCATACCTTCTTCGATTTCGTGGCGTTCGCAGCGCACTTCGTCGTCACCCAGGCAATTGTGCAGCCGCAGCAGGTCCGCCTGCTCGCCCTGGGGACACTGCTCTTGAGCTATGGACCGCTCTTCGCCGCGCAAGCTGTCGTGCTACGCATCGCCTTTGCCTCGTTGGAGCGCGAGGCGGCTACCGTGCGCGCCTACCTCGCGCCAGAGGTGCTGGCGGGCGTAGCGATGCCTGACGAGTATGTGCTGGTGCAGGATGCGCACCTGCGCTCACGCGCCGAGTGGCGCTTCCTCCTGGAGTATGGCATCCGCACGTATCTGACGGCGCGCGCGCTCCATCAGACGTTGACCGGGCTGGCGTTTCGCCATTGGCATGTCGCGATGGGCGATCCCGCCAAGGCCGGCGAGCGCCAACCTGAAGAGGTGTACCGTGCTCGCATCGCACGACTCAGGCGCTCGCTACTGCGCCAGACGTAGGCGACTCACCCGTGGTGAGCTAGCATCTTCGGCGAAACCGACTAGCAAACGAACCGGCACATGTGCGTATATGCTACTTTGTGGCTGATTGTGTATTGCCGCCGTCGATAACGGGCTAATCATATGACGAGAGGGCGTGGCGCATGGCAGAGGTGCGAGCTACCTCCAGTACGAACGTGGGGGCATCGAACGCGCTGGAGCGGAAGGTCGAGCGCATCTACAAACTGCTGACGAAGGCGTATGGCGTGCCGGAATATGTGCCTGATGGGGATGCGCTCGGCGGGCTGATCGCCACCGTTCTCTCGCAGCATACGTCGGATGTCAATTCGGTGCGGGCTTATGAGCAGCTCGTGCGCACGTTCCCGACGTGGGAGGCGGTGCGCGATGCTCCCATGGAGGATGTAGCGGACGCGATCCGCACGGGTGGGCTGGCGCGAATCAAGGCGGAACGTATCCAGTCGATCCTGCGGGATCTGACAGCGCGGCTGGGTGCCGGACCTCTCACGCTCGAAGGGCTCGATGCATTACCGCTCGACGAAGCGCAGTCCTATTTACGCACGCTTCCGGGTGTGGGACCGAAAACCGCGGCATGCGTCTTGCTTTTCTCAGTGGGTCAGCCGGCGTTCCCAGTGGACACGCATGTGTGGCGCGTGACGAAGCGCCTGGGCTTGATCGGCCCCAAGGTGTCGGCGGATGCGGCGCACGAGGTGTTGATGCGCCTGATTCCGCCGGAATGGCGCTACACGATGCATGTCGACCTGATCCAGCACGGCCGCCAAAAGTGCCATGCCCAGAGGCCCGAATGTTCGACTTGCCCGCTACGGTCGGAATGCCAGTATTATTGGGCAGTCGTAGCCAGCGGGGTATGATATAGTGGCAGGGGAGGCGTGTTACAAGCGCGACCCCATGGCGTTATGGCACTAGTAGGGAGGTCGCAACGACGTGAGCGAGGATGCTTCTCCCCACGAGCGATGGTGCTGGGAATCGGGCGTCGGCTGTTTCGACAGATGATTCCCTCCGCGAGCGGGAGACATGATGCGAGTATCCATCCCGCAGCGCCTGGCAAGCAAACCGCGCAGTGACGCGACATTCTGGAGGTATCTGGTGGGCCCTCTCTCACTATTGCGTATGCGTGCTCTCTCGCTTGAGGGCGTAGGAGCGCGACGCGCACAAGCTGTCCGAGGATATGCCCAGCGTTGCGCCCGATTGGCGCAGGGGCTACCGCTGATCTTCGCTCCGGTGGTCGCACTTGTGGCGAACACACAGGTGCGACATTGGTTGGGCGAGTTGATGGCGACAGTATGTGTCGTCGGGGGCTTCATCGCCGCACCGCTCTTGACCGTCGCCGCATGGGTGGGTTTGGCGCTACCGGCGCGTATGCCTTTGCATCAGGCGTCAACGACGCTCTTCCTCGTCGCGGTTATCTGGCTCGCGCTGGCCCTTATCAGTGCGCATTGCTACCAGCAGATGCAGCAGCAGCGCCAGCCGGAGGAAGAATAAGCCACACAATCCATCCGCCAGGGTGTCTGCTGGCCTGGTGTACGCCACGGCAGGCACACGGGCATGTGTAGGATATTGCCCTGCTCCCTCTGTTGGTTCACGCCTGTCCTTGAAAGATAGATCCCCACGCAGAGGCGATTGAGATTGACTAGCGCGACCACAAGCTGTAGCATGTGGTGCGTACGTCGCCGTCGCGACCTATTCTCTTCATCGACTGATTCCCGCATTCATCTGGAGTGGCAGCAGTGGTGTCCAACATGGCACTCAAGTCCTCTTGCGACGGCTGGTAGGTGTTGTTGTGATGTGTGCCTTCAATGGGTCCGTGCGCACAGACGCGCATAGATGGTGAGGCACACGGGAGAGGAGTCGCAATGTCCCCGGCCCAGGTGATTCTACGGTATGCCATCGCCGCGCTGGTAGGTTATGTTCTTGGCTCGATCCCGAGCAGCGTGGTGATCAGCCGCCTCTTTGGCAAGCCTGACCCGCGCACACAGGGCAGCGGCAAGACAGGGGCAACCAACGCCATGCGAGCAATGGGCGCAGGCCCGGCGCTACTGGTCGTGCTGCTGGATGTCGGCAAGGGTGTCGCGGCGGTGCTGCTGGCGCGCTTTGTCTTCTTCCCTCTGCCGTCTGGGCATGTCTCGCTCACCGACCACAACTGGCAGGCGGGCTGCGAGGCGATCGCAGCATTCGCGGCGCTGCTTGGGCACAACTTCTCGATGTTCATCGGCTTCAAAGGTGGGCGCGGCGTGGCAACCGGGGGCGGCGGCATCCTGGCGATGGCTCCCCTCGCTATCTTAACTGGACTGGTGGCGCTGATCATCCCAATCTATCTGACGCGGTATGTCTCTCTTGGCTCGATCATTAGCGCGGCCGTCGCGGGGTTGACCGTCACGATTCTGGCGATCAGTGGGCAATTTGGCGTCTATGGTCCGCATGCGATCTTCGCCGTGTTTGGCGCGCTGTTCGTGATCTTCTCGCATCGCGATAACATCGAGCGCCTCCTGAGCGGCACTGAACGGAAGCTGGGGAAGTCGTCCGCCGCGCAGGAGTGATAGCGGTCAGAACGCTTCACTTGCGGGTCTCCAACGGCGTTTGGCTCGCGAAGTACGACCCAGCTCATGATTGCGCCGAGATGGGCGAGGCCCGCATCGAGGATTGCGGCAGCGGGGCGAAAGCGCGCCGCCAGACGGAGCGTCGCCGGGCTGCGAGGAAGCAACAGCACGCGGCGACACAGCGCTGAGAGGCGCGGCTCCGGCTAGCTGAGGCCGCGCATGCTGAGCTGGACGCGGCCACGGGCGATATCCACGCTCAGCACCCGCACCTGCACCACCTGCCCAACGGCCACTACTGTCAGCGGGTCGCGCACGAAGCGATCGGCCAGCTCCGAGACGTGGACCAGCCCATCCTGTTTCACGCCGATGTCTACGAAGGCGCCAAAGTCCACCACGTTGCGCACGGTCCCTTGCAACTCCATGCCAGACTGGAGGTCTTCCAGCTTGAGCACGTCGTGGCGCAGGATAGGTGGGGGCAACGCGTCGCGGGGGTCGAGTCCAGGCTTTTCCAGATTTTCGATGATGTCGGTGAGGGTTGGCACGCCGACATCAAGATCTTTGGCGAGCGTCGCCACAGCGCCATCTTTGCCAGCGGAGCGTGAGCTCATGCTGGTGAGCAGCCGCCAGGCGCGGACACGGTCGGCGACACGCTCTTTTTCGCCATCACCGCCGGGGAGACGCTGGAGCAGCGCACGCGCCACGTCGTAGCTCTCCGGGTGGATGAAGGTGTTATCCAGAATCTCCGCACCGCCAGCAATCTTGAGGAAGCCGGCGGCCTGTACGAAGGTCGCGGGGCCAAGCCCCGACACCTTGCGCAATTGCTCGCGTGTCTTGAACGGGCCGTGCTCAGCGCGGTAGGCGATGATATTGTCGGCCACGCGGCTGCTGATGCCAGACACGTAGCGCAGGAGCTGCGTCGAGGCGACGTTGACGTTGACGCCAGCAAAGTTGACGCAGGAGGTGACGACGCGGTCGAGCGCCGCCGCAAGGGCGCGCTGATCGACATCGTGCTGATAGAGACCGACGCCGACCGCCTTGGGGTCGATCTTGACCAATTCCGCTAGGGGGTCTTGCAGGCGGCGTGCAATGGAGATGGTGCCGCGCTGTGTCGCGTCAAGCGTGGGGAACTCCTGGCGGGCAACCTCTGAGGCGGAGTAGACCGACGCGCCGGCTTCGTTGACCATCACGTAGCCAAGCGAGCCAGCCGGCTGCCCCAGCGACTCCAACTCGCGAATGACTTCGGCGGCAAGCTGCTCCGTCTCACGGGAGGCGGTGCCGTTGCCGATGGCGATGACGCCGATGTTGTGCCTGGCGATCAGCGCTTTGAGGGTCGCTTTGGCTTCGGACCAGCGATCGGAGGGCGCGTGGGGAAAGATGGTCGTGGATTCGACGTAGTTGCCGTTCTCGTCGACGATGGCGACCTTGCAGCCGGTGCGATAGCCGGGGTCGAGGCCGAGCACACCTTTGCCGCGCAAGGGCGGCTGCAGCAGCAGGTTGCGCAGGTTGGTCGCGAAGACGTTGATAGCGTGCTCCTCGGCCTGCCGCGTGAGCTCGGCACGCACCTCGCGCTCCAGTGCGGGAGCCAGCAGCCGCTTGTAGCCGTCGGAGATGGCGGCGCTCAACTCACCGGCGAAAGGTGAGCGCGGATCAGGTTGGTAGTGCTGGTGGATCAGCGGCTCGGCACGCTCGAACGGCGTCTCGACGCCGACGCGGATAACATCTTCGCGCTCGGCACGGTTGAGGGCGAGCGTGCGATGAGGCACCATG
This sequence comes from Ktedonobacterales bacterium, assembly GCA_036383155.1. GTDB lineage: Bacteria > Chloroflexota > Ktedonobacteria > Ktedonobacterales > JADMIN01 > DASVOW01. The sequence goes on along the minus strand of DASVOW010000974.1, from coordinate 196 downwards.
CGGCTGACCGGCTCGTCGAAGTCATAGTAGAGGCGGTAGACGCCTTTGGGATCCTTCTCAGCCGCCTGCTCGGGATCGACGGTGAGACGCGCTTTGACGCCGCCCTCTTTGAAGAAGAGCTGGCGCACGTCGCCGCGTACGGCAGCATCCTCCATGATCGTCTCGGCGCAGATGTCACGCGCACCGGCCAGGGCAG
>DASVOW010000973.1:0-4534 GCA_036383155.1 Ktedonobacterales bacterium | reverse complement strand
AGCGGAGCAGCCACAGAGCGGAGCGAGGGGCTGGGGGAGGAGGCCATCACACCGCCTGCCTCGCACGAGTCAAAAACGAGAAAATGCGCAATATTCGTCGCGCCTCTCTCCCCGCGCCGGGAGTGGCCGGAGAACCTGAAGTTCGCGGTTCACGTGCTATTATGAACGGCAGAGCCGCCACATTGTTACAGGATGGATCAGGAGGCACCGGCATGACCACCAACAGGCAACACCAGACAATCATGATCGCCGAGGCGCCATTGAGCCTCCCACCGGATACGCTCGCTCTCCTGCGCCAGGCCAGATCGGTCATGGCGCTCACCGGTGCCGGCATCTCCGCCGAGAGCGGCGTCCCTACCTTCCGTGCGCCGGGGACGGGGCTATGGAGCCAGTATCGCATCGAAGACTTCGCCACCCCGCGCGCCTGGCGGCGTGACCCCAAGCTTGTCTGGGGCTGGTACACTCATCGCCGCCGCCTCGCCCGCCAAGTCCAGCCAAACCCCGGCCATCTCGCGCTCGCCCGCCTTGGCGACTTCTACCCCGACTTCACCGTCGTCACACAAAACGTCGACGGCCTGCATACACGCGCCGGCAGTCGCCACGTACTAGAATTGCATGGCTGCCTCTTCAGCTTCCGCTGCACATCCGAAGGCATCACAATCCCCTACGACGACCCCGAAGATGACGATCCCGAAGCGATGGAGCGTCTGGAGCGCGGCGAAGGACCTGACGTTCCCACCTGCCCAAACTGCGGCGCCCTCCTCCGGCCCGATATCGTCTGGTTCGATGAGCCGCTGCCAGCGGACGTGCTGTGGCGTGCCCAGGCAGCGGCAGAGCAATGCGACGTCTGCCTCGTCGTCGGCACCTCCGCCCAGGTCTATCCTGCCGCCGCCCTGCCACAAACTGCCCGCCGTCGCGGCGCGTTCATCGTCGAGATAAACCCCGAAGAAACGGAGCTTACCCCCCAATCCCATCTCTCGCTCCGCGGCCCCGCCGGCCTCGCCCTACCGCAACTAACCGCTTTGATTGTAAACTGATCGCACTGATCGGTAGCCGACAACGAATAGGAGCATCCCGTAGTGGACCAACTGCCCGGCGTGCACGCCGCCCCAAATATCCAGAGCGCGCCGGACCTCTATGAAATAGAGAATATCGCCGTCGATCCCGATGGCCACATCGAGGCCGCGATGCAGGCTATCGCCCCCTGGGATGACCGCATCGTGCTCGATATTGGCGCCGGCACAGGCTTTCACATCCCGCGTTTCCATCAGCGAGCGCAGCATGTCATTGCCGTTGAGCCACATGGCCCCTCACGGCTCCGCGCCATGGCGCGTGTCGTGTCGCTCGGCTTGGAGCACACCTCCATCGTGGCGGGTTCCGCCGAGCGCCTCTTCCTCTCCGACGCTTCAGTAGACATTGCTCACGCGCGCTTTGCCTACTTCTTCGCGCCGGACTGCGAGCCGGGGCTGGTCGAGTTGGTGCGTGTCATGCGTCCCGGCGGCACTGCCTTCATCATCGACAATGACCGGCGCGAAGGGACGTTTGCTTCGTGGCTGCAACGCACACCCTTCTGGGCGCGCGACAATGCCGACACCGTAGAGGGATTCTGGGCCGCGCATGGCTTCACCCTGACGCGCATCCCAAGCGAGTGGCGCTTTGCCACCCGCACCGACCTGGAAGCGGTCGTCCGTCTGGAGTTCCCCGGCGAGTTGGGAGAGCAACTCATCTCCGAGCACGCCGGCCTCACCGTTGACTACGTCTTCGATCTCTACTCCAGGCAATTCTAGGTCAGGCACCAGGAGGCGCAGGTGCGCTGTCCGCCATGTGAGTTCTTAGCTCAGCATGCTGAGCTAAGAACTGCTCTACAGCTACGATTCGTGACAGGCGCGCGCGATGTAGTATACCAAAGCCGAGGCCCGCTGAAGCGACCAATCATCGGGTCGATAGGGTGCGCCAACCCGCCCAAACATACGGAAGTGAGTGCGATTCGTGGAGAGCGCCATCTCGACGTTCAACCTGACCAAATGCTACGGCGACCAGACTGCCGTCGATCGCCTTTCCCTGCACGTAGGCCGCGGCGAGATCTACGGTTTCCTCGGCCTCAACGGTGCGGGCAAGACTACCACTATCCGTATGCTCCTGGGTATGATTCGCCCCTCCGAAGGGAACGCGCTCATCTTTGGTAAGGCGGCGCAACCCGATGCCCGTGACCTCTGGGCGCGCGTCGGCTATCTGGTAGAGACGCCATCCGCCTATCCCGAGTTGACCGTGCGCGAAAACCTCGAAATAGTGCGACGCTTGCGCCGTATCGCCGATCCCCGCGCCATCGACCGGACCATTGACCGTCTCGCCTTGACGCCATACGCCAATCAACGCGCGGCGACCCTCTCCCTGGGCAACGTGCAGCGTTTGGGCCTGGCGAAGGCGCTGCTCCACAATCCCGATCTCCTCATTCTTGACGAGCCGGCCAACGGCCTCGACCCAGCAGGCGTCGTCGAGATACGTGAGCTCCTGCACGACCTGGCGCACCGCCAGGGCATCACCGTCTTCATGTCGAGCCACATCCTCGGCGAGGTCGCGCGCCTGGCCACACGCATCGGCATCCTGCATCAGGGACGCCTCATCCAAGAGCTCAACGCCCAGGAGCTCGAAAGCCGCCGCCATCGCTGGCTCGTAGTAGACGCTCGCGATCGCGACGCCGCCCGATCCATCCTCTCGGCAACTGGTCTCACTGTAACTACGCAGCCAGACGGCTCATTGGTCGTCACAGATGAGCGCGCCACCACCCTCCCAGACGACATCGCGCGCCTCCTCGTGGAGGCGGACGTTTCCCTCACCCGCCTCAGCGTCGAGCAAGAGGACCTCGAAACGTATTTCCTTCGCATGGTAGGCGTGGAGAAGGGCGTAGAGACAGGCGTGGAGAAAGGAGGTGTGGCATGAGCCTCTTCGTGAGTGGATGCACTGCTGCCCTCTGGGCCGAGGCGCTCAAAGCGCGCCGCTCCACTGTGCTCTGGCTGACGGCCCTTGCCATCGCGCTCGCCCCGCTCGTCGGCGCCGTCTTCATGGCAATCCTGAAAAATCCTGACCTGGCATCCCGCGCCGGTCTGCTCGCAACCAAAGCCCAGACGCGTGCGGCCGCCGCCGACTGGCCGACATACTTCTCCCTGCTGGAGCAATCCCTTGCCATCGGCGGGTTTGTCGTCTTTGGATTCGTCGCCACCTGGCTCTTTGGCCGTGAATACAGCGATCACACCGTAAAAGATCTGCTTGCCCTGCCAACCGCTCGCCAGGAGATCGTCACGGCAAAATACATTGTGCTCATCGTGTGGTCCGCCGCGCTCACCGCGCTGGTCTATGCGCTTGGCTTAGCTGCCGGAGCAGTCGTCGGTCTCCCAGGCTGGTCACCGGGGCTCGCGCTCGCCGCGGCCGGGCAGCTCGTCGCCATCGCTGGCCTCACTGTTGCGCTCGTCACTCCCTTTGCGTGGATCGCTAGCGCTGGCAAGGGCTACCTCCCGCCGCTCGGCGCCATGTTCCTCACGATCTTCCTGGCGCAAGTGGTCGCCGCCGTCGGCCTGGGTCCATACTTCCCCTGGTCGGTTCCTGCCCTCACCAGCGGTGTTGCCGGACCAGCGGGGCAGGCCGTAGGGGTAGGCAGCTACTTCCTGGTCGTGCTCACAGGTCTTGCGGGCATCGCAGCCACAGCAGCATGGTGGCGCTTCGCCGACCAGACCTAGAGACCCCTGCTTACCCGATGTTGCACATCAACAACACACCAGGGCGCGCCGAACGCCGCAGAGCGCCCTATAATAATCACCAGCACACAGGCAAGCACGAGAGCAGGCGCGTCACAGAAGGAGAATCGACATGAGCGACGATACACAACCCGACATGCAGACCCTCTTGCAAACCCTCCTCCAGGAGGAAGCAGAGATCCAGTTCACCGAATTCACCAACGACACAGCCTGGCGCATCGGCAGCCGCTTCGTCGAGGTGGCGCGCCAGGAGTCGCTTGGCGTCACCATCGACATTCGCCGCCACGGACACCAGCTCTTCCACGCCGCGCTCCCCGGCACCTCTCCGGATAACGACGCCTGGATCAAGCGCAAGATCCGCGTCGTCAACCGCTTCGGCCACAGCTCCTTCTATATGGGCAACCTCTACAAGAGCCAGGGGTCCACCATCGAAGAGAAGGCGCTGCTCGACCCCACGCGCTACGCCCCTCACGGCGGCGCCTTTCCCATCATCATCAAAGGCGTCGGCAGCGTCGGCACCGTCACGGTCTCCGGCCTGCCCCAGGCCGAAGACCACAAGCTCGTCGTGCGTATATTACGCGAGTTCGTCTAGTGCAACGCCGTGGCATCTCACTCCGCGAGGAACGCCAGCACATCGCGGTTATAGTCCTCCGCCCGCTCGACGATCGGAATATGCCCGGTATCCGGGTACAAAATCAGCCGCGCGCCTGGAATGTGCTCGGCCAGATATTTCCCATTTGCCGTCCGCACCAACGGGTCGACTGTGCCATGGATCACCAGCG
>DASVOW010000972.1:0-3173 GCA_036383155.1 Ktedonobacterales bacterium | reverse complement strand
GGCACGTGCGCGCTATCACACGCGCCGCCAACGCTTGCAGAAGGTCGGCACCAAGAACGCCAAACGCCGCCTGCGCAAGAACGCGGGGCGGGAACGCCGCTTCCAAAAGGACGTCAACCACTGCATTAGCAAGGCCCTGGTGAAGAAAGCCGCCGTCTCGTGCAAGGCACTCGCGCTCGAAGACCTGTCGGGGATCAGAGCGCGAGTAACGGTTCGACACGAACAGCGCTATGCGCGGCATTCCTGGGCCTTCTACCAACTACGCCAATTCCTCAGCTACAAAGCCGCCTGGGCCGGCGTCCCGGTGCATCTGGTTGATCCCAGAAACACGAGTCGTACCTGTAGCCACTGTGGCCATTGTGAGCAGGCCAATCGGAAAAGCCAAGAAGTGTTCCTCTGCCAGCGCTGTGGCTTCACCCTGAACGCGGACTATAACGCCGCCATCAACATCAGTCGCAAAGAACCCTATCGGGTCGCAGTCAATCGGCCTATGGCGTCACCCCGAGCGGGGTAGATGCAAGCCCCCGGCTTTAGCCGTGGGGTTGTTGACAGCCGAACATCCCCGAAGGGAACCCAGACGTGAGCCGCTCGACGGAGGGCGTGCTTGCCGAATGGACCAGTTCGCCTCGCTCACTTGCGAGGCCGCGCCAGCCCGTGGACCAGCACCGCCCCCACGTTTGCCATCATCAGTGGTAGCCTGTCGCTCGGCCTGTCAATGCCTGCCACTCACCGGGCATCTCTCTGATCGCTAGGCTGGCATCGTCGGACAAACGCGTCGAGCAATCGCGCAAGCGTCGTCGGCTCCTTGAAAGGGAGTAGATGGGTATTGTCCACCCAGTGGAGAGAGAGCTTTGGGAGCGCTTGGGCTAGTTGCTCCCCACCACCCCGCCATAAGGCATTGGCTCGCTCAGCACGCTCTCCCGTTTCCCCAGCACTTTTCGTTGCCAGAACCAGTTCCACGGGACAATCCAGCCGGTCATAGGCCGAAAGAAGCTGCTCGCGGCGTCTATTGACCTCGATGGTGAGAGTCGCATACTCGTCAGGCGTGAGGCGATAGCCCATGCCAACCAGGTACAGGAGCAATGGCCCGATGCGCATCGCTGGCGTGTTGAGCCGGCGCCGCACATCCTCGGGATCACTGACGAGATTGACCGGCAGCGCACCGTCGATGAGAAACAGTCCTGCCACCTTCCCCGGATGGCTCGCCGCATACCAGACAGCCAGGTCTGCCCCCAGAGACCAGCCGGCCAGAATCGGTCGATCTCCAGCAACCTTGTCCATTATGACCTCCGCATCCGTCAGGAAGCTCTCAAAGGAGGTATTGTGCGAGGCGGAGGTTTTCCCATGGTTGCGAAAATCGAAGGTCACGAGCCGGTACTGTCCCCCGAGTTCGCCAATGATTCGCTTCCAGGACACTTGTGTTGCCCCACCACCGTTGAAGAACAGAAGCGTCTGTCCCTGGCCGGTCTCACTGACCGCGAGTTGCACCTCTCCGTTTGATATCTTGTAGTGTTTTTTCTGTGTTTTCATGCGCGTGCTTCTCTCTCTGTATTTCCAAAGAGGCTCTGGAACAGCGCCTGCAACCCAAAGTCAAACTCGTGATCAGCATTCCACTGCGCAATGTCCGGCAACAACGCGTGCAGCATCGGGTATTGCTCTGCCGGAAATTGTCGCCAGACCATCGGACCATTTGGCTCACGCTCCAGATCAGTGGCAGGAAGCGTCCCCGTCTCGATCCAGGTGTGCCCAACAATAAACCCCACGAGACACTGTAAGGCATAGATGGCCTGTATTCCGGTGATGTGCGCACGATGGATGGTCAAGAGAAGATGATCCAGAACGACCAGAGAAGCTTCGGTTCGTAGTGGACTGGTCGCCACCAAGGGAAGCACGTGGGGATGGGCGCGTAAGACGTCCCGAAAGGCGTGAGCAAAGGCCCACAGTTCCTCGCGTGGTGTGCCATCGAATTGATCGGGGTACGGGGCCTCTGCGACAAGCAGTTCGATAACCCCGTCAAACAGCACTCGCTTACTTTCTACATGATTGTACAGCGACATCGCCTCAACGCCGAGCATTGCTCCAAGCTTGCGCATGCTAAAGCCTTCCAGACCCTCTCGATCTATCAAGTGTAAGGCCGCCTCCAGCACCCGTTGGCGTGTGAGTGGCTCACCGGTTTTCGGCATGCTCCTTTTCCTCTCTATGCTTACGCTGTAAACTTACAATGTAAGCATAAGACAAGAAGGAGTGCGCGTCAAGGAGTGATGGCGGTTGACTCGAACCAACCAGAAACAAAGTACCCGTGCGCTTGAGCAGGTGGCGTCTGTCTGCGCCCGCCCCTCGTTCTGCGGTACAATCAGGGTCAGGCACACACCATCCATGCGAGGAGGCATATGCATGTCGGCCACCGGCCCTAACCGTTTCACCTTCGAGCAGTTCCTCAACGTCCGCACCGCCCACAGCGCCAGCTTCTCCCCCGACGGCACACAGCTCACCTTTCTCAGCGACATCTCCGGCGTCGCCGAAGTCTGGAGCGTTCCCGTCAGCGTCTACAGCGCCACACCTGCCTGGCCACAACAGCTCACCTTCCGTGGCGAGCGCAACTCCACCGCCAGGTTCTCACCAGCGGGTGACGTACTGCTCATCACCGGCGACACCGGCGGAGCCGAGCGCACGCAGTTCTTCCTCGTCCGCCCCGACGGTACCGGCTTCACACCGCTTACCGACCGCCCCGAAGTCATCTACCAGTTCGGTGATTGGTCGGCGGACGGCCGCCGCATCTGCTACGCCAGCAACGAGCGCGACGCCCGCTACTTCGACATCTACGAGCGAGAGATCATAATTGGATCGGACGCGGCAGACCTCTCCCTGACCGAGCCGCGCCGCATCTACCAGCACGACGGCACCAATTCCGCCGTAAACTACTCGCCCGACGGCAAGTTCATCCTCATCGAGCGCACCGAATCCAACACACGCAACGCCCTGCTACTGGTAGACATCGCCACCGGCGAGGCGCGCCGCCTCACCCCCGAGATCGACGCCGGACCTGCCGAGCACTCCCACGTCCACTGGTCCGCCGATGGCGCCGGGCTCTACCTGCTCAGCAATCGCGGTCGCCAGTTCCTCTCGCTCGCCTACCTCGACATCGCGACGACCGATCTCATCTACCTGCGCGA
>DASVOW010000971.1:0-3781 GCA_036383155.1 Ktedonobacterales bacterium | reverse complement strand
GTGAAGGCACGCCAGGCGCCGCGCACGCCATCAGCCGATGCATCGTCATCGTCACGCTCCCGCGGTGGGCGCTGTGCAAGACGATCCTTGAGCGGTGTGGCGTAGGGTCCGCGTTGCGCTGGCGCATCGCCTGAGCCGCCCTCCGGCGAATACGAGGATGCATCGTTAGCGCTCCCTGGGGCTTCACTCCAGCGGCCAGCTTCGGGATCGTAGCGGCGCCAGCCCGCTCCGCCACCGGAAGACGGTGGCGCGGGAGGTGTGTACGATGGAGGAGGCGCGGACGGCTGCGGCGGTGGCGATTGGCGCGCACCGCCATTGCCGGTGTCACCCTGCGCGCGCCCGTTCCCGTAGCGGCTCAACAGTCCGCCTGGGCCGTGCCCGTCCTGCGATGTCGCGTCAGGACGTGGACGGCTGTCGTTGCGCAGATTGCGCGACATATTGGGACGTCGTGGCCGCTCGTTACCGTCATCCATGCTGGTGACCGTTTCCTCCACTCGCTACCGAGTAGACGCTACCAAATGGGCGATATATGCCGTTCGATAGGTCATGTATAGAGTACGAACATCCACATATATAGTAGCGTAGCGAATTGCGGAGACACACAAGCAGTAACGCAAGGATTATGCCTATTCTGCTTGCACCGCGATACCGCAGCAGACGTGGATGCATGTGTCATTCATCATAACGCTTGAGGACACTCAGACGTGACGTGATATCCACCTCAAGTCATGCATATCGCATCCAGTCGGAGGCTATCATGGCAATAGTTGAGCCGTCAAGCGATTGGGACTCGGCGGCAGGGAGGCCCATCCCTGTAAAGCCCCTTTGCAGTCGTACATCTCTCCCGTCTGTTTCGCATGCGGCCCACGGTGCGGCGAACAGCCCCCCGGCTAACATAGCGCGATAGTCTCACGGCGTGTCATGCATCGGCAAGGCTGCAGTGTTTCATCTTTGCTCCCTCGCGACAGGTTTGTAACAGGTTTGCGACAGATATGCCATTCTCTGGCGACATTCCGCTAGTACGCTGGATCCGGCGACGCGTGAATGGGCGGTAGTGCGGCCGAGGGAGGATCACGGATGGGCAATAGACCACAGATGGACAATACAAGTGTGCGAGATTCAGCAATACCCAGGTGGGTCGTACCGCTTTTTGCGGGGGCTGTGCTGCTCCTCGTGCCATGGATCGTCTGGCTTTCCTATTCCCTGCCAATCTCTCATCTGGACCATCACTGGAACCTGGCATGGACCGGATTCGACTGTGCGCTCGTCTGTTCTCTGGCGCTGACCGCGTACTTCGCCTGGCGTACATCGGGTTGGGTCGTCGTCGCGGCCACAGCCACGGCGACACTCTTGCTCACGGATGCCTGGTTCGATACTCTCACGGCAAGAATTGGGCCGGAATATGCGGCATCTCTCGTGTCTGCCACGTGCGCTGAGGTGCCTCTGGCCTTACTGTCGCTATGGGTCGCCTATAGAGCAGGAAGGCGGTTCTTTACGTACAAACCATCTGAAAATAGTTAAACGACCTGGGAATAAAGCACAGGCGGCCCATCGGGCCGCACACTTCGCAGGCGCTTAGCGACGGTGACGGTATACCGTCTTCGTCTTCACTACTCCCACACCAGCACGGCGCTCTCCGTCTGTGCTGGTGTAGAGGCAGTTTCGAAACTGTCTCTACACCAGCCTAATGCGGTCGCCGATGCGGATGGCGCCGGGAGCCCACCGGACCCGCCGACAGCTGCTGCGCGAGGCCCTCTCGACAGTCTGGAGCGTCATGGCACGACTGCACGTTCGCCAGATGGCCACCTCCTAGGGGATGAACTGACGCGGCATCTGACGGAGATGGGCGAAGGCAGTAGGAGCGTGGCTGCCGACAAAGGCCCGTATCTGCTCGGCGCACACCTCGGGACTGGTAAGGGTGGTATCCACTTCCAGATCATACAGGTTGTGGCGATGCACACGCGGAAATTGTCGTTCCACCGTGCCAATGAACCGGTCGCCGCGAGCCTGCTCGCGACGCTTCGCCTCCTCCAGTGAGCAGCGCACGCCAACGAAGTACACTTGGAACGGCTCAAGGACGGTCACACAATCGGCGAGCGTGCTCGCCCAGCCCTCGCGATACACCATCACATGGTCGACGATCAGGTTGGTGCCCGCACCGGCCAGCGCGGCGATGGATCGGTGGAACCCGGCGAGCAGCTTCGGGAAGAGCTCGCCCCATGCAAACGCTCCTGCTTCCTGGTACCGATTCGGGAGCATGTCTTCGAAGGCGTCGATCGACACCTGCAAGTAGGGTTCGTTCATCGTCTGCTGCAGGACCTTCGAGATGCTCGTCTTCCCGGCGCTCGAGATGCCATTGAGCAAAATGATGGTTGAGGCTGGATGCAAGCGATAACTCCTTCACTGGGGATGGACAACAGACAGCTCTGCTGCCGATTCGCGCGAGCATGTCGTCGTCCCGCCTCAGTATAGCCGAGTTGCCGGCGAAGGAGTCAGCCCAGGTAGACGCGATTCTGTGAGATGATACCTGCCCATGCAATTGGGTTAGTTCATCCCACTCGTGTTTTGTCACGGCCTCCAGCATCACTACCTCTACACCAGCCTGATGCGGTCGCCGATACGGATGGCGCCGGGAGTGAGCACATCTGCATAAACGCCAAGACAGGCAGCGTTTACGCGGGCAACTTCTCGCAGAATTCGCGAATCATTGGGCAGCTCGTCCTGGGCGAGGCCGACCATGACACAACGCTCGGTTCGCCCAGCGACGCGCAGGCGTACTTCGGCGCCCACGGCGATGTTTTGGCCCTGCCAGGCGTCCTCGGGGAAACCCCTCCCTTCTGTCTCGACGAGGATATTCGGGCGAAACCTACGGCCATCAAGCGCACATTCTGGGAGTGACTCGCCCACCGTGCGCATCGAGGCCGTGGTCAGCAGGTGAAGGGGGCCAGCGTCGAAGTGCGAGATCTCCGCCTCGCGGCTGAGCGTCACCGGCATCCCTAGTTGAGCGGAGAGGACCGCATGGATCGCCGGGTCGTCGCCACGGAGCGCAGTGCCGTCCGGGAAGGTCAGCAGCGGGACTTCGCCTTCGTAGACGGCCCGGAAACGGAAGAGTCCATCGATGCGGCGGAAGCGTCGCGTGGTCTTGCCGCTGCCAAACTTACCCGCTTCATCGCGGACAGCATAGAGACGGTCGCCGATTACGCCGCGCTGATCGAGCCACAAGCGCTCGCAGCGCTCGCCCCGCATTGACTTGACTGGGTATCGCCAGAGTTCACGCACCGTCCCTGATATCACCATCCGATTCCCCCTGCCACATCTCGCACACTACGACACGCCCTCCCTTTCTGGCACACAACCATTCTGCTGGAGGAGATGCCAAGCGCCCTGCATTCTTATCAGTGGGATGAATCAGCCTGCTTGTATTGGCAAGATTCATCCCGCTAATGTCTCGTAACCACCTCCGGGAGGGCAGTAGTGTTACGCTACAGGCGTTTGCGCTCGGCGGGCATAGCGTCGTGCTCGCGGAGGCGCTCGACGAGCCAATCTTCGTCGTGGACGGGCACGCCGAGCTTTTCGGCCTTGGCGAGCTTGCTGCCGGGCGAGGAGCCGACGATCAGATGGCTGAGCGATTTGGTGACGCTCGAAGCGATGGTGCCGCCGAGCAATTGGATCGCCTGCTCGGCCTGCCCGCGCGTCAACTGTTCGAGCGAGCCGGTGAGCAGGAACGATTCGCCGGAGAAGGGCAGATCCGCGCCTTCGGCGAGTTGTGTCTCGGCCTGAG
>DASVOW010000970.1:0-3130 GCA_036383155.1 Ktedonobacterales bacterium | reverse complement strand
GTCGCGGCGTTCTCGACGCGCAGGTTGACCCACTGGCAGCGGAATTCGAGGCTATCGTTGCGCAGCATGGCCCCTGGGAGCATACCGGCTTCGAGGAGAATCTGGAAGCCGTTGCAGATGCCAAGCACCAGCCCGCCGCGCTCGGCAAATTCCTTGATCGCGCCCATGATGGGAGCGAAGCGGGCAATGGCACCCGCGCGCAGGTAGTCGCCATAGGAGAAGCCGCCGGGCAACACGATGGCATCGCAGCCCTGCAGGTCGGTATCCTGGTGCCAAATGCTGACGGCCTCCTGGCCCAGCACTGGCCCGATCACATGCAGACAGTCTTTATCGCTCCAGGTGCCTGGAAACACCACAACGCCAAATTTCATGTATCATCCTCCCGTGATGATGTGGTTAGCCTTCGACCCACTCCTCGCCGTCCTCCGCCACCTCTTTTTTCCAAATGGGGACGCTCGCTTTGAGCGTGTCGATGGCAAAACGGCAGGCGTCGAAGGCCTCTGCGCGGTGCGGGCAGGCAACAGCCACCACCACGCTGCACTCCCCAATCTCCAGCCGCCCAATGCGATGCACCAGCGCGATGCGATCGGTCTGCCAGCGGCGCTCGACCTCGGCGGCGATAGCAGCCATGTGCTGCTCCGCCATCTCGGGGTAGGCATCGTATTCGAGGTAGCGCACGCGCTTGTCGCGCGCATGATTGCGCACGACACCCTGGAAGGTGACAATACCGCCCACCTCAGGATGGCTGATCGCCTGGACGAGCGCATTCACCGCCGCGTCGTCGAGCGGATCGCGGGTAATCTTGACGATGGCTGCCATTCGGTCACCCCCTTAGCCGCCGCCGACCGGCGGGATAAACACCAATTCATCGCCGTCGTGTAGCGGGGTATCCGCCGCGACATAGGCACGATTGAGCGCGGCGGCGCAGCGCGCGAGGATGGGTGCGGCTGAGGGATAGCACTCGGCCAGCAACTCACGTATCGCCGCGACATCGCTCCCCGCCGCCACGTCAAGCGTTTCGGCGTCGCGTCCCGTCGCCTCGCGCAGCGATGCGAAGTAGCGCAGATGTATGTTCACGCTATGCTGTCCCTCATGTTGCCCGGTGGGCTACGCTATCCACGCCGCTCGGAGAGCAGTGTAGCCAATTCGACGAAGGTGCGCACGCCGAAGCCCGTCGCGCCTTTGTCGCCATCCGGCTCACGGCGATCGCGTGCATTGACGCCGGCGATGTCGAGGTGCGCCCACGGCGTGTCGCCGGCGAAGTTGCCGATGACCTTGGCGGCGGTGATAGAACCGGCGGGACGCCCACCAACCTGCTTCATATCGGCGATCTCGCTGCGGATCTGGGTGTCGTACTCAGCATCCATCGGCATCGGCCAGAGGCGCTCGCCGGCGATCTCCGACGCCGTCTGCACATTTCGCTGGAGGACCTCGTCGTTGCTAAAGAGACCCGCGCGCTGGTGGCCGAGCGCGATGACGATGGCGCCGGTAAGCGTCGCGGCGTCCACGATGGGCGTGTGCCCGTGACTCACAGCATATGAGACGCCGTCGGCTAGGACCAGGCGTCCCTCGGCGTCGGTGTTGAGGATCTCGATGGTCTTGCCATTCATGGCGCGGAGGATGTCACCGGGGCGATAGGCTTTGCCGTCGGGCATATTCTCGGTGGCAGGGACGATGCCGGTGACGTTGATGGCAGGCTTGAGGCGGCCAATCGCCATCATCGCGCCGATGACCGCCGCGCCGCCACACATATCCATCTTCATCGCGTCCATGTCGGCACCGGGCTTGAGCGAGATGCCGCCGGTGTCGAAGGTAATGCCCTTGCCGACGAAGGCGGGTCCGGGCTCATTCGCCGTGCCGCCGCGGTGGCGCAGGATGATGAAGCGCGGCTCCTGGGCGCTGCCCTGTGCGACGCCCAGCAGCGCGCCCATGCCCAGCTCGCGCATCTTGTCGGGGCCAAAGATCTCGCACTCCAGACCAACCTGCTCGGCCATGCACCGGGCTCGCTCGGCCAGCTCTGTCGGCGTCAGCACGTTTGGCGGCTCGTTGCCAAGGTCGCGGGCGAAGTTGGTCGCCTCGGCGAGGATCTGGCCGCGCTCGACGGCGGCGCGCAGGGCGGGCTCGCGCCCGCGCCCTAGGATGGTGATGGACTCGATAGTCTTGGTGGGTGAGCCGCTCTCGCCGTTCGCGGACCCGTTATTGGCGTTGTTCTTCGATGATTTATAGCGCGAGAACTCATAGAGTCCGAGCAGGGCGCCCTCGGTCGCGGCGCGGGCAGCCTGAGCCAGATTGAGGCCCGACTCGGCCCAGGCGAGCGCCAGGCCGACCCGCTGCGAGCCGGTTTTGCGTAGGGCGCGGCAGGCAATGGCAGATGCGCGGCGCACACGGTCGAGCGTGAAGCGGCTGCGCGGCCCCAGGCCAATGACGGCGACACGCTCCGGCTCGATCTTGCCGAGCGTGTGCAGAAGTGTCACTTCATCGGCGGCGCCTGTGATTTCGCCACTGGCACGCAGGCCGCTGAGCACGCCGGCCATGGCTTCGTCCAGCGTTCCCGCCGGACCGACCAGCGCTTTATCATCTGAGAAGACGCCGACCGCTACTGCGTCGCCGTCAAACTGCTGCACATCGCGTGTGCTGACTCGAACATCCATCGTGGCCTATCTCGTCTCTACTGCTGCAATTAGGATATTCAGGATACGCTCGCGTGAAGCGCGGCCTCTGAGGAGAGTGTGGATCCATTGGGGCCAGCGCAACACCACTGATTGTATCATGCCGCCCAAGCCTGAAAAAGAGCCGTGATGCGCGCGATCCATGCGCGGGCAGGGAGATATGGCGGGGAACAGCGACGAAATCTCGGTATTTTTCGTCTTCACTCGCGCGGGTGTTTGGCGATGGCAGTGTGATCTCGTCGTTTCTTGACGCGAGACGTGGGGTGGTGTATGCTGGAAGCGTTCGATCTAGGTGGGTAGCTCAATTAGGCAGAGCAGCGGTCTCCAAAACCGCAGGTTGCAGGTTCGATTCCTGTCCCACCTGCCATCGTCAACCTTCTTTATTCCTGGGATTGCGTCTCTGCCAGGTTGGCGGGGGCGCTTCATTTTGCCTGTGGCGCAGCAATTGCAACCTTCATGCA
>DASVOW010000969.1:0-2184 GCA_036383155.1 Ktedonobacterales bacterium | reverse complement strand
TGCCCCTGGCCGCAGTGCTGTGGCAGGGTGGCATTAGCTTCGGCGGGGTGGTCTCATTCATCTTCGCCGATCTGATCGTGCTGCCAGTGCTCGATATCTACCGGCGCTACTACGGCGGGCGTGTCGCGCTGTACATCCTCGTGACGTTCTACGTCACCATGGCGCTGGCCGGCTATTTCGTGGAGATCGTCTTCGGCGCGCTCGGCATCATCCCTACCAATCGCACTGTCTCCGCCGTCTCCGAAGGCGTCACGTTCAACTATACCAGCGTGCTGAACATCATCTTTTTGCTCGTGGCAATCGTGCTGGTCTGGCGCTTCCTGCGCACCGGCGGACCCGCTATGCTGCGTATGATGAATAAGCCGGAGTCGGAAATGGCCGCCATGTCGATGGAGAGTATGGAGCACGAGGGGCATGGTGCACACGAGGCGCATGATATGGACTTGGAGGGTGGCGGACACGGGAGCCACGAGATGTAGGCAAGCGGAGCCGACACTTGAAGTCATACAGATGCAGTACGCGGGCACGCCGAATGTCCTCGTAGCGCGGCTATTCTTGTCGCCCACTTTATTACAAATACGGCTCCATTAATGGTGTCGAACATTACACAAAACTGCCTCTTGCTTTTAGGTGACTCAACTATTAGAATAGGCGCGCGGGCTGAATGGTTTCATCCTGAACGTTTTTTGAGGTATTCCGCGCAACCTGACGCGCGGTAAGGAGTCAACACTTGAAACGAGCGACCCTAATCCTCAGCATTCTCGCAATTGTTCTCTTCATCGCAGGTACAGCACTAATCGTCAGCGCGGCTAGTGGCTGCACCGCCACGGCGACTGGCCAGGCAAGCTGCTCAGCCGGTGCAGCAGGCACCGCAGGCTTGGGTGGTCTGCTTAATCTGGTGGGCGGCATTGCAACCGCCGTCGCCTGGATTCTCGGTATCATCAAGACAGCCACCCTCAAGCGCTGGGGTTGGTTCGTCGTGGTGCTGCTGCTGAGCCCGCTGGGCTCGCTGATCTACGGCGCTGCTGGCCCCGATCAGCCGGCTGTCTAACTCCCAGGAGCTACGGCTATGCTCAGGGAGGCATGTCCGGAGTTTTGCCCGCATCGGCGATCTACTCCCCTCTGCATAGTATCCATTGCAGCACAGAGTCCCCGTTCCATCTGCGGAGCAGGGGCTCTTTTCCATTGCTGGCGCACTTTGCGGAGCAGTGGAGATGTGGGTTAGAGCGTGTTAAAGACTCAACGTCAACAAGGTGAACTGATGCAGCATCAGACAGGCGAAGGCGAGATAGGGCGCGACAAACGCCCAGTCGTCGTCGCTGACATCGGAGGGGTAAGGTTTACGTGTGCTTGACATAGCCGCACTCTAGCACCTCGCAACCTCGAATCTTTAACACGCTCTGGTGACACAAGGCAAATGTTGAGTTACAATGCCCCTGCGCAAGGCGACCGAGCGGCGGTCGCAGCGCTTCCTGCAAAGGGAAAGAAGGGAACAATTACATGTTGCATGCGATCCTGTTAGATCAGACGAGTGGGAGCGCAAGCCTCACTCCCGCAAGCGTTGTCTCCCTCGTCATCGTCGTCCTTCTCATCGCAGCCTACTGGCGTATCTTCTCTAAGGCGGGACAACCCGGATGGGCCGCAATCATCCCTATCTATAGCACCTTTGTCCTGCTCCGCGTCGTTGGTCGACCCTGGTGGTGGTTCATCGTGCTGCTCATTCCAGTGGTGAACATCATCTTCGGAATTATCCTTGTCAACGACCTCTCCAAGTCGTTTGGCCACGGCGTTGGTTACACGCTCGGCTTGATCTTCCTCAGCCTGATCTTCATTCCGATCCTTGGCTTCGGCGGCTCGCAGTATACCGGCCCCGCCGCCCTTAGCTAACACGTTCCTTTAGCAGTTACGCCCAAACGATAGCGAGTCCCCGTTTCACGAGTGGAACGGGGACTCTTTCCATTGCTGGCCCGCTATGCGGATGAGTGGGGATAGCGCCTAGTGGATGAGTGGCGCGATCTCCTCGGCGAAGCGGTAGAGCGGCTCGTGGTCGTAGGCGATGCGTGGGAACGAGACGATGATATAGTTTATACCAACGTCTACTCTCGCCTGGATGCGCTCGGCGATCTGCTCAGGCATGCCGACTACGGTTTGACGGGCAAACGTCTCGTAGTCGTAGCCATACGG
>DASVOW010000968.1:0-2982 GCA_036383155.1 Ktedonobacterales bacterium | reverse complement strand
GGCGCTGCGCCTGGGATATCTGCAAGTGGGCGACCAACTGCCCACCGTGCGGGAGGTAGTGGAAAAGCTTGCCATCAACCCCAATACGGTGCTCAAAGCCTACCGAGACCTGGAACACGATGGATTGGTTGCCAGCCGCCCAGGTCAGGGCACCTTCGTCCAGCGCACGCTTGTGGGCACCTCGCTAGCCAGCCATGCAGCTTTGCGGCGTAGCCTGGTGCGATGGCTCCAGAGCGCCCAAGAGGCGGGCCTGGACGAGGAAAGCATTCTAGCGCTCTTTACTGCCACTTTTCGCGACATTCAGAGTCGGGAAGATGAGGAAAGCGAGAACATGGCATGAACACAGCACTGGAGACGGCTGACTTAGGCAAGCGCTACGGTCGTACCTGGGCTCTGCGCGATTGCTCCGTAGAGCTGCCAGCCGGGCGGGTAGCGGCCCTGGTGGGTCCGAATGGCGCCGGCAAGACAACACTACTGCAGCTGGCTACAGGCCTGCTCCGCCCCAGTGCTGGTAGCATCAGGGTCTTGGGCCACTCGCCCAGCGACCAGCCCAAGGAGGTGCTGCCACACATCGGCTTTGTTGCTCAAGATCACCCTCTCTATCGGGGTTTCAGCGTCCGCGACATGCTGACGATGGGGCGCAAGCTGAACCCACGCTGGGAGCAAGCGATAGCTACCACACGGCTCGACAGGCTGGGCATCCCACTTGACCGGCCGGTCGAAAAGCTCTCAGGAGGACAGCATGCGCAGGTGGCGCTCGCTATGGTGCTCGCCAAGCGCCCGGAACTGATTCTGCTGGACGAGCCGCTCGCCAGCTTGGATCCCTTGGCCCGCCGTGAATTCCTACGGGTGCTGATGGATGCAACCGCCGAGCACGGACTGACAGTCTTGCTATCGTCGCATATCATTACCGACCTCGAACGGGTCTGCGACTACCTGATCATCTTATCAGGCGGACATATACAACTGGCAGGCGACATCGAGGAGATCGTGCGGTCGCACAAGTTGCTAGTTGGGGCGCGAACCGACCCCGATGCGGTCGCCAGTGTCCACAATGTGATCGAGGCGAGCCACACCGACCGGCAGACTACATTGCTGGTACGTGTCAACGGCCACCTCTTCGACCCATCCTGGGAAACCCACGATGTGACGCTGGAGGATATCGTGCTGGCATACTTGAGCCAGTCAGCGGAGGACCGACAGATGGGGCTGCCGCTACGTCCAGCAGTGGCGCCCCATCTGCAGAGTAGCGAGGAGGCAAGGCGATGACGTGGCTCACCTGGCGGCAGCACCGATCCGTTGTAACGGTTGCCTTAATTCTCCTGGTAGGAATGGCGCTCTTCATTACTATCATAGGCTGGCAGATGCGTCATGATGCGCAGTCGCTTGCTTCATCTGCATGTGCACATCCCGGCGGCTGCCCGGACATCTTAGCCGCGCAAACGGATACGATCACCGTATTCCACAACGTCACCCTGATGCTGTTGTTCGTTCCGGTACTCATTGGCGTATTCATCGGAGCACCACTGATCGCGCGTGAGTACGAGCAGCAAACGTACAAAACGGCATGGACGCAGAGCATAACGCGGAGCCGCTGGCTAGGCGCGCAGGTGGCACTGCTTTTTGCTGGTACGCTGGTGATGAGTGGCATTCTGTCTGCACTAGTCGCCTGGGCAGACTATGGGACACTTGACCAGCGCTATACGCTTTGGGCGTTCGATCTTAGCGCGATCGTTCCTGTCAGCTATGCCACATTTGCTCTGGCTCTAGGGCTAGCCGCTGGCGCACTCTTGCAGCGTACCTTGCCGGCTATTGGCATCACGCTTGCTGGCTATCTCGCCATACGCCTTCCCATTTTGTCGTCGCTGCGCTCGCACTATATGTCACCTCTTACGGCAATAGGGGATCTCGTCGATCCTCAAAACTGGCAGCCATCAGCGCCAAACGGTAATACAGACTGGATACTGGAACAAGGCTTTGTCCAGGGTGGACATAGATATCCGAGTGGAATCAAGATTCCCTCCTATTGCGAGTTCTCGCCTGGCCAATCAGCGATGCAATTGAATGCGTGTCTGCAAGCACATGGCTGGTCGGCATACACCATCTATCAACCAGCAGACCGCTTTTGGATGTTTCAAGGCATCGAGAGCGTGATTTTCTTCGGTCTGACTGCGGCTCTGGTGGCATTGACGATCTGGTGGGTGCGGAGGCGGCTCGTCTAATCTAGGTCGTGCCGTTGGAGCGCAGGAATTAGTTGCTCATTGGTATCGAGACGCACATCGGATCAGAGCGACCACTATGGTCAGGGACCCTCTCTTGGCCGTTCAGGCTTCCAAGCATGGGGGAACCTCCTGAGCTCGCGCCGAATTGGACAGATACGATGTCGCTCAGGAGGTTCCCCTATCTACTAGCTATCCCAACATCCAGAATGGCTCACGTCCGGGAGCTATTACCGATGTGAGATACTGTGCTCAATCGTTGAGCGGTGAAAGATAGGTGTACCGCGCGTCGTCGAATACGGTGCAGTGGCTGCCATTGTACAGAAACTGCTCGTAGCCATATCCCGGCGACTGAACGGTATTAGGATTCGCGGACAAGTAATTGGTTCCAAGGTATCGGCATCCCCGGCCTTGGGACCAACCTGCGTATTTATCCTGACCCCAGTAAATAGCGAAGGAGCTTGCCGTCCCGCTGAGCCAGCTGTAACTAATATAGATGGAACAGTCGCTATGCGTGTCCCACGAGACCCCTGAATTCCAGTAGTTGCCACCCCAACCCCAGCTACCGGAGAGGGATTGGCTCCGAAGACCACAAGACGAGGCGGGAGAAACTCCTCCTCCCTTCGATGGGTGCAGACGGGCATTGGTTGCTCCTATCAGGGAGTCTATCTGCTTGCCCATTTGTGCCAATTGGGCCTGTGTACCCGACGATGAAGGCATCTCTACGTATGCTTCGTGTCTCGCAATAGCCTCAGACTTCGAT
>DASVOW010000967.1:0-6295 GCA_036383155.1 Ktedonobacterales bacterium | reverse complement strand
GGAACAGGTGTCGCAGGAACGAGCGGATCGGGCATCGGTGTGCAGGGTAACAGCAACACCGGCATCGGCGGCTCGTTTACCGGGGGACAGGCGCCACTGGCGCTCGGCTTGGGCGCGGCAGGCGCGCCTACCAGCGGCACGCATATCGCCGGGGAGATCTACGCCGACGCCAGCGCTACGCTCTATGTCTGCGTGCAGGGTGGCACACCGGGTGTGTGGAAGAAAATCGCCTGGGCTGGATCACTCAACGGTGGGCAAGTCAGCCTGCTGCCAGGACCCATCCGTGTGCTCGACACGCGCCCCACACTCTGGGGAGCGAATACCACACATGATGTGCAGGTGGCAGGTGTCTCCGTCGGCGGCATTTCTGTACCGAGTGGAGCAATTGCCATGATCGGCAATGTCACGGTCACGGAAACTACTGGCAGCGGCCACCTGAGGCTGTATCCGCAAGGTGCTCCTCTCCCCAACACCAGCTCAATAAATTACGTCGCCGGTCAGAGCATAGCAAACGGGGTAACGGTGGGTCTCAGCAGCAGCGGTAAGATCAGCATCTATGTCTCCAATGGTGGCGCCAAGGTCATCCTCGACGTGGCCGGATACATCATTTAGGAGTGGAGTATCTAGCGGCGGTCGAACTGCCGCTCCAGCGCCGACAGGCTGAGATGGACCATCGTGGGGCGTCCATGGCAGCAGCTTTGATGCGCATCCACTCCTTCGAGCTGGCGTATTAACTCACGCTGCTCCTCGGGTGAGAGCGTCTGGCCCGCCTTGATCGCCGCCTTGCAGGCGACATTCGCCAGAGCGTGCTCTTCCCATGTCTCACCGTGGCTGGCGGCTTCGGCGTCTGCCCCGACCAGCTCGAGCAGCAACTCGCGCAAGGGCTGCGGGCGCCCCTGAGTCGCCAGCGCCGCCGGAACCGAGCGCACCAGCACGGCATCTCCGCCGAACGGCTCAAGCTCGAAGCCGATTGCCTTCAAGGCATCGAGATGTTCCTCAACCGCCTCACGTTCGATGGCGCTCAACTCTACTGGCAACGGCTGCAAGAGCATTTGAGACGATACCTGGCGTGAGCGCCAGTCAGCAATCATGCGCTCCAGCAGGATGCGCTCGTGCGCCGCATGTTGATCCACCAGATACATGCCGTCGGGACCCTCGGTGATGATGTAGCTCTGTGACACCTGCCCCAACACACGTAGCACCGGAAGCTTACGGCCACCTACCGGCTCATCGGCTGCGACGCCTGGCATGGCGAAGCCGGTGGGCAGTGGAGATTCCGCGGGTATGTCGGACCGACCCGCATCATTAGCAGGTGAGGCTTCAGGCGCGGGCATCCCCGGCTGCTCAGTCGCTTTCGAGATAGGAGAAGTGGACGACGTCACGGCGCCACGCCAGAGCAGTGGCTGTTCGGGGCGCGGCTCGGTTGCCGCAGTGCCGGTGGGCCCGTTCCATGCAGAGATCGCCGGCACTGTGAAGGCATGCGGCGCGATCGCTGGCGTCTCGGTTGTCGCGATGACGGCGGCTCGCACCGCTCGCTGGACGGTGGCATAGACGCGGCGTTCCTGCAGAAACTTGACCTCGGTCTTAGCCGGATGTACGTTGGCATCGAGCAGCGAGGGGTCCATTGTGATGTTGATGACGGCGATAGGGTGCCGTCCGGTCAGTAGTAGCGAGTGGTACGCCTCTTCGACGGCATAGCTGAGGGTGCGACTCTGTATCCAGCGCCGATTGACGAAGAAGGAGAGGTAGTGGCGCGTCGCCTTGTAGCACGACGGGCGGCTCACGTAGCCGGCGACCCGCGGCCGCTCGTCGGAGTCGCCCAGGTTTGCCGTCGCTATGGGCGTGCCGGCGTCGTCACCGCCGAATACAGCCTCCTCTGCTCTCTCCAGCCCTACCATTTGCTCGGCTATACTCAGCCCATACACTGCCACCAGCACGCTGAAGAGCTTGCCATCGCCCGGCGTGGTGAAGACTTGCCGCCCTTCGCTCTGCATTGTGAAGCGCACTTCAGGGTATGCGAGCGCGTACTGCTCGACGAGGTGCAGCGCGTGGCCGGTCTCCGTCGAGCGCGTCTTGAGGAACTTGAGCCGGGCCGGGACGGACGCGAAGAGGTCACGCACTGTGAGACTCGTACCGACAGCAGCGCCGGCAGGCATCACAGCGCCCATCACACCCTCGTCTACGCCAAGCTGAGCCCCCACTGCCACGTCGCGCGGGCGGCTGAGTAGGGTGACACGTGCCACGGATGCGATGCTGGCCAGCGCCTCACCACGGAATCCAAGCGTATAGATGCGCTCCAGGTCGGCCAGCGAACCGATCTTGCTCGTAGCGTGACGTGAGAAGGCGAGCGGCAACTCGTCTGCGGGTATGCCGCATCCATCGTCCGTCACGCGAATCAGTCCCAGACCGCCGTTCTGCAGCTCTACACGGATGTGTCGCGCTCCAGCGTCGAGGGCGTTCTCTACCAGTTCTTTCACCACTGAGGCGGGGCGTTCTACCACTTCGCCAGCGGCGATCTTCGCCGCTACGTCTGGCGTTAGTTGTCGAATCGGCATGGCTGGCTCTCCGGACTGGGACATTTGCAGGCGGGCACCAGGCGTGCACGCCTGGTCCCGTAGGTAACGCGACGGATGGTATTGAACCATTGTACCGCAGGTGGTGAACGGCACGACGTGGGATCACGAGAACTCCTAAGGAGAGGGCAATTCCGCAGGCTAGCCTATCTGGCATACATCGTGCGGCCATTCTCTTATATGCGGGAGATATGAGCTATCGGAGGTTGCTGCAATGGTGGCATGCCGATGGCCGCATCGGCTAATAGCGTCTCAACGAGGAGCAAGCAATGTCGAATCAAGATTACACCGAAGACACCCAACATGGCCAGGACGCGTCGGGGATGGGAGGCGCTAGCCAACCCAGCCGCGCCGACGAGCGCGACTATGGTGAGCATGACCGCTATGCCCAGAGCGGCACCCTGAATCAGGGCTATGGTGAGGCCGAGCAGATGGGCGAGGAGCAGTGGGCACAGCCAATCGGACAGGCAGCACAGGAGCCATCTGATGCCCAGCGCGGACAGATCGGCGCAAGCGCCAGCGACCAGTTCGAGCGTGATCTGGAAGAGCGCGCAGGCGGCGGTGGCGACACGGGCGAAGAGTTCCGTGATATGGTCGGCGGCATGTATGGTGAGGGCGAGGAGGAGAAACGCGACCACTAATCGCATCTGCCGCGAGAGGTGCGTATTCTGACAAGAAGCGAGAGGGGCGAGTCCCGCCACAAGCGAGGCCAGCCCCTCTCTTTCCTTCGCTCCTCTATTTCTCGGCGCGCTCTTTCTTGTATGCTTCGACGATCTGCTGCTGGATGTTCGAGGGGACCTCCTCGTAGTCCGCGAGCTCCATCGAGAACGTGCCGCGCCCTTGCGTAATGGAGCGCAGATCCGTCGCGTAGTGCAGCATCTCCGCCATCGGCACCTGAGCAGTGATGCGCTGCAAGCCGCCGTCGACGGTCTCCATTCCGAGGATGCGCGCACGCTTTGTGTTTAAATCGGAGTTCACGTCACCCATGTTGGCTTCCGGAATCTCGATCGTGACATTCATAATCGGCTCCAGCAGCGCTGGTCCGGCGAGCGCTACGGCCTCTTTCATGCCGAGATGCGCAGCAGTCTCGAAGGCCTGCGAGGACGAATCTACCGGGTGATATTTGCCATCCACCAGAGCGACACGCACGTGCACCATTGGGCAGCCCGCAATGAAGCCCTGTCGCAACGACTCGGCCACGCCTTTCTCGACGCCCGGCACATATTCCTTGGGCACCACGCCGCCGACGATCTTGTTCTCGAAGACGTGATTCTCCGTGGAGCCCACCAGCGGCTCGATCTCCAGCCATATATCGGCGAACTGGCCATGTCCGCCGGTCTGCTTTTTATGACGACCCTCGGCGCGTGCCTTCTTCTTGATCGTCTCGCGGTAGGGCACCCTTCGCTCGTGTTTGAGCACCTCCACACCGAAACGCCGCTGCATGCGCTCGATGGCGATGGCCACATGTGATTCGCCCATTCCCGCGAGCAGTGTCTCCGCTGTCTCCGGGTCACGCGAGACGTTTAGCGTTGGGTCCTCCTCCAGCATGCGGGTCAGCGCCGAGCCGAGCTTATCCTGGTCGCTCTGGCTCTTGGCCGTCACCGCTGTGGTGAAGACCGGCTTGGGCAGGTGGATGGGCGGCAACGCTTCGGCGTCCTTCGCCCCCAGCGTATCGCCGGTGTGGGTGTTGCTCAGCTTTACCACCGCGCCGATGTCGCCCGCCTGCACCTCAGGCACCGGCTCCAGTTGCTTGCCACGCACGGAGATGATCTGGCCCAGCCGCTCGTCTGTGGTGGTTGTGACGTTGTAGGCGCGCTCGTCGGACTTCAGCGCGCCCTTGTAGACGCGGAAGAAGCTCTGCTGTCCCTTCTGTGGATCGACGATCGTCTTGAAAACGAAGGCTGCCGTGGGACTGGTGGAGTCAGCGGTGTTGCGCGCCGCCGCGCTCGGCAGATACTCGACTATCGCATCGAGGAGAGGCTGCACGCCGATATTCCTGGCGCTCGATCCCGCCAAGAGTGGCACCAGCGCATTCGCCGCCACACCGGCCCTGATCGCCTGGCGTAGCTCCGCCTCGGTCAGTTCCTCGCCTTCCAGGTACTTCGTCATGAGATCGTCGTCGCTCTCGACTGCTGTCTCCACCAGTTGCTCCCGGTAGCGCGTGGCAGCCTCGGCGACACTCGCCGGCATATCACCAATGGTCACTTTGTTGTCGGCAAAGGTGTATGCCTTACCGGAGACGAGATCCACCACGCCGGAGAGGCCGCTCTGTTCGCCAATAGGGATGGTCAGCGGACAGACGCGATTGCCAAAGTGCGCGCGCAGGGAGTTTAAGGCGTTCTCGTAGCTTGTGTTCTCGCGGTCGAGCTTGTTGACGAAAGCCAGCCGGGGCAACTCGTGCTCGTTGGCATAGCGCCAGACCAACTCAGTGCCGACCTCAGCGCCTTTGTCCGCCGAGACCACCACGACAGCAGCGTCCGCGACGCGTAACCCTGCCATCACCTCGCCCACAAAGTCGGCATAGCCGGGCGTGTCGAGGAAGTTGATTTTGGTGCTTTTCCACTCGACGGGCACCACCGTCAGATTGATCGACATTCGGCGCTTGATCTCGTCAGGGTCAACATCCGAGATCGAACTGCCCTCATCCACCTTGCCGATGCGGGTCACGGCCCCACTGTCATAGAGGGCGACATCGACCAGCGAGGTTTTGCCGGACCCGCCGTGTGCAATTAGGGCGACATTACGAATCTGCTCCGCACGATAGACGTTCATCGTTGCTGTTCCTTTCAGTCGTTCGACGACACTGCTACATACGACTGCGAAACTGCCGAACACAAAGTTGGAGCGAAGCCGCTCCCCCCATCAATGGGGCGATGAGGTGAGCGGGAGTGGTGTTCACTGCGTGAATGTGGAGCGCAGGTCAACACTCTACGTGCCACGAGAGCGCGTGTCTCTCATCATCAGCGAACCGGCTCGGGCTGCCTTCCCAGGTGCGGCGTCAGGTGGACGCCGGGCAGAGGAAAGCGGGTCGCCAGGGCAATCGCCCGCTCGCGAATAATCGCCAGCGCCGCCTGATCTTCACGGTGTGAGATCGTCTCGTGGATCAAGTCGGCGAGCTCGCGCATTTCCTGCTCGCGGAAGCCGCGCGTCGTCACTGCAGGCGTTCCCAGGCGAATGCCGCTGGTGCGCACGGGCGGCTCGGGGTCAAATGGAATGGCGTTCTTGTTGGTGGTGATATGCACCGACTGGAGTACTTCCTCGGCTTCACGACCTGTCACGTGGAACGGGCGCACATCCACCAGCATCAGATGGTTATCTGTACCGCCGGAGACCAGACGGAAGCCACGCTCACGCAGGCTCTCCGCGAGCACTTGCGCATTATTCACGACATGCTGCTGATATTCGCGGAAAGCCGGGCTGAGCGCCTCTTTGAATGCGACGGCCTTGGCCGCGATGATGTGCTCCAGCGGGCCACCTTGCGTGCCGGGGAAGACGCCCTTGTCGATCTTGGCGGCCAGCTCACTGGTGCAGAGGATGATCGCGCCACGCGGGCCACGCAGCGTTTTATGGGTCGTGGTGGTGACGACGTGGCAGTGGGGAACGGGATTGGGGTAGAGGCCAGCAACCACTAACCCGGCGACATGCGCGATATCGGCCATGAGATACGCCCCCACACTATCGGCGATCTGGCGGAAGCGCGCGAAATCGAGCCGACGCGGGTA
>DASVOW010000966.1:0-6293 GCA_036383155.1 Ktedonobacterales bacterium | reverse complement strand
GGCAATATATTGGGTGTCTCCGCCGCGCAGACGCTGGGCATCGGCATCGTGAGCGGCGCGACGATTGTGGTGTTACTGGTGATCGGGCGGCCGCTGCTCTTTGCGTCGCTGGATGCGAATGTGGCGGCGGCGAAGGGCGTGCCGGTGCGGGCGCTGGGGCTGGGCTTCATGGTGCTGCTGGCGGTGACGGTGGGGGTGGCGACGATCGCGGTTGGGGCGTTGCTGGTGTTTGCGCTGCTGTTGCTGCCGGCGGCGATCGCGTATCAGGTGACCACGCGCCCGTATGCGGGGATGGGGCTGGCGGCGCTGCTTGCCGTGGCGTTTACCTGGCTGGGCATCACGATTGGCTTCTATACGGGCGTTCCCAGCAGCGTCTGCATCAGCTTGCTCGCCTTCGTGGGGTATGTGGCGTCGGTTGGCGTGGGGGCGCTTGCGCCACGGATGGCGGCACGCGGGTAGCGTATGGAGGATGCCCTCCGATGAGTACGACTCCAGCTTTCCTTTAGCTGACGGACCCGGCACTTGTGTTGTATTGGAGCAGCACACGGGCCGTCGCCGTCGCTCCGCGCAATCACCATGTCAAGACGCCACTAGAAGCGCGCTCATGTTTCTGTTCACGTCTGTGCGCCAGCGCATCGAGCCGCCGCTCGCATTCAGTGCGTATATGCCGTGGTCATCGGACCCGACGTATATGGTCCCATCCATCAGCACGGGAGGTGTGAGCATGAGCATGCTGGTCACTAACTCCATAGCAAGACCCAGTGGCGCCCGCCAGATCTGACTGCCATCGGTAGCATGCAGAGCATAACAGTAGGTGTCAATGCCGTCTCCGGTGTTATAGAGATGCTCCTTGAGATAGAGCGTGCCGCCACTCACCCTAGGCGTGCTGATATAGCCATCAGTCTTCGCGCTCCAGAGCGAGCCTCCATTCGCGGCGCTCAGAGCGAACAGACGATAGTCGGACGCGCTGTTCCCTCCACCGACATAGACAACGCCATCTGCGACAGCCAGTGGCGACAACCCAGGCACAACATGGATTAGCTGCGTTTTCCAACGCAGCGAGCCATCACTCGCACCGAACGCATAGACGTAACCATTCCCGTTGCTCGCGTACAGCGTATCGCTGACGATCACAGGGGTGTTGAAGAAATTTTGCGTGTAGCTGCCGGCAGAGAAGTGCCAGCGCACTACACCATCGGACATGCCAAGGGCAAGGAGGACGTCCACGCCGCTGTCGACGCCCGAGACGTAGACCAGACCGCCAGCCACGACGGGCGTTTGCGCATTATGCAGTTCCTCGTTGTGCCAGCGTACTGTGCCACTGACGGCGTCCAGCGCCCAAACTCCCGGATCTGCACTGACGAACAGTGTGCCATTCACCACCGGTGATAGCGAGGGATACCAGCCCACCTCAGCGCGCCACACCTGCTGCCCGGTCGCGGCAGACACCGCGTAGACGAAATGGTCCGTTGAGGCGACATACACGCGTCCATCCGCAATGACCGGCTGGCTAGTGATAGCATCGCCCGTTTGGAATTTCCAGCGCACGCGGCCATCTGAGGCATTCAGAGCATATAGCGAATGATCGGCAGAGCCGACGTAGATTGTGCTTGCTGAGGAGGCAGGTGTCGTCGGCGTGGCGCTAGCAGTTGCCGAGCCCACCACGCTCGCCGTGGGCTTGGGCGTGCCGGAGGTCGTGGGGCTGCCTGTGCATCCGGCCAGCAGGCAGAGCGAAGCGAAAGCAAGGCAGAGTAGGCTCAAGAAGCGGGAACGGGAGCAATGGACGTGCGCCAGCATGCGAAAGCCTCCTCAAACCGAATGGCATGGCTGCGTATCTGCTGCGACCATGCCGTCATCCATGCTGCTAGTATGGCACAGGAAGGAGGCGGCTACCTGTGTTCTGCGTCACAGTTTGTGTGTTGCACATGTTTCCGGGCTTAACATTAATGCATGTGATTTCCGCTCATTTATCTCATGCATACAATGGCTGCCGGAGTGTTGTGTTATGGCCGGGTATGTAGCGGATGGTTCGGGGCTTGCGAGCACGTGTGACATGTATTAGTTGCCCACGACATTGCGGAGGATACGCCGTGAATGAGGCAGGACTGAAAGTGGCAATAGCCGGTCAGATACGTGTCGGAGCGCACGGCTGGAAGGGCTTGCATGATGATGGGCTCGACATAGATGCGATGCGTGCCAGCATTGTGGCGCATGGCGCGATTATTGAAGAGTATCCAAATGGTGAACGCGGGCCTAGCGCGCTGGTGCTAAGCCTCCTGCCGGATAGCAGCCCTGTCCATAGTGTCTGGGCGTGGCGTGATCTTGCGAATGAGCCGTGTCTCATCATGGTGTATCGCCCGAAGGCGAGCAGCTGGTCTCCTGATTTTCGCACACGCCGAGCATAGCGTGTGCGGTACAATCCCTGAGAGGCGTACAGTTATGGCACATGACGCTGTGAATGATGATATGCACAGGATTCAGCGCGCACTGGATGGTCCTCATCTGCCCCCGCCAGCACACTGCCCCAATTGTGGGTTCCACGATACGATGCAGCGGGTGGAGCGTGATGAGCTGGTGGAAGGGTGTGGCAACGTCGCAAAGATGCGTGTCTATGCGGATGTATGCTTGCACTGTGGTGAGCCAGTCTATGATCTGCGCACGATTGGCGAGATGCAAGCGCTGGAACGTCACCTCTGCGAGGGCGAGACGGATGGGCTTGTCCAGACGGGTGTCGCCTACTGGGTGCCGTAGCCGCTGTGTGCGCGCTGTACCTTGCCGCGACGTGATCGGTTAGGCGGCGATACCGTCCTCTCACGCTCGGCGGGCGGTTTTTTGGAAGGGAGGGAGATGGGCATGGCTCATACGATTGCGTTGAGCGACGAGGATTATGCCACGCTTGCCTCGGCTTCGGCACACAGCGGCGAGTCGATAGCGGAACTGCTCCATGAGGCGATAGCGGCATTTTGCGCGCCGCCCCAGCCATCCGCCATATATCAGGATCCGACGGGGGAACCGCTTTCTCAGGATGAGTCGGACGAGATGGGACGTGCGGCGGACGAAATTGGCTCAGAAAAACCCTTGCTCTCCGATACGGTCTTCGAAGACAGCGGGCCGCGTTGATGCCCACCTGCTTTATGGATGGCGGCACACGCGAAGGCGGCGCCTCTACGGCAGGCTGCCATAGGGCAGGCAGTAGGGGACGCCGTCGACGGGATGGGTGAGCACGTAGGCGCGCACCTGGAAGACATCGGCCAGCAGCTCAGGCGTCAGCACGGCAGCAGGCGTGCCGTCCGCGACGATTTGCCCCTCGTTCAGCACCACCATGCGGCCGGCGTAGCGGGCAGCCTGGTTCAGGTCGTGGAGCACGAGCACAATCGTCATGCCATGCTCGCGGTTTAGCTGGCGGATGAGGTCGAGCACCTCCACTTGATGTCCGATGTCGAGGAAGGTCGTCGGCTCGTCGAGCAGGAGCATCGGCGTTGCCTGGGCGAGGGCGAGGGCGATCCATGCGCGCTGCCGCTCCCCACCAGAGAGGCTGTCGAGCCGGCGGTGGCGATGCTCCGTCATCTCGGTCTGCGCCAGCGCCTTGTCAATCGCGCCGGCGTCTTGCTCGTCGAGCAGGCGCAGGGGTCCGACATGGGGATAGCGTCCCTGCTCCACCAGCTCGGCTACTGTCAACTCCTCTGGGGCGGTGGGTCCCTGCGGCAGGATCGCCAGCCGCCGCGCTACCTCTCGCGTGGACATACGGGCGATGGCGTGCCCTTCGAGGTAGACCGCACCAGCAGAGGGGGTGAGAATGCGCGCCAGCGCCTTGAGCAGCGTCGATTTGCCTGAGCCGTTCGGCCCGACGAGCGCGGTGATCGTGCCGGTCTCGATGGTGAGGGAGAGGTTTTCGAGCACGATGCGTTCGCCGTAGCGAGCCGCCACATGTTCGGCGCTCAGTGCCTGCCGCTGCTCGGGGTGGGCATCCTGGGGGATGCTCGCTTGCTGGCTCATGCGGCCCTCCTGGCGAGCAGGTACAGGAAGAACGGCGCGCCAATCAGGGCGAGCACGGCGCCGACGGGCAGGGTGTTGGGCCAGAGGATGAGCTGTGCGATCATATCGGCGACGAGCAATAGCGACGCGCCGAGCAGCGCACTGAATGGGAAGAGCCGCCGCGCGTCGGCGCCGACGATACGCCGGGCGATGTGTGGTGCGATCAGCCCGAGGAAGGTGATGCCGCCGACGACTGAGACGGCGGTGGCGGCCAGCAGCGCCGCTGTAAAGAGCAGCGCCGCTCGTGTCCAATGGAGATGCAGGCCAAGCCCGACCGCTGTGGTGTCGCCCAGCTGCACGATGTTTGCCCAGCGCGCACAGGCGAGACCCGCCGGAATCGCCACCAGCGCCCATGGCCAGAGGGTGTCCCAGTGGGTCCAGACGCGACCGTTGAGCGAGCCGATCAACCAGATCAGGATGCCACCGAGCGCCTCCTGGTGGATGAGCAGTAGAAACGAGGTCGCCGAGCGCAGGACAGCGCTCGTCAGCAGTCCGGTGAGAATGAGATGTCCGCTCGCGCTGCCACGCGCCAGATTCATCAGGTAGACGCCGCCGCAGGCGAGTAGCCCGCCCGCGAGCGCCACGAACGGAAGCAGCGGCGCGAGGTTGCCCGCGTGGCCCGGTCCCGTTAGCCAGAGCACGGCGGCAAGCACCGCTCCAGAGACCGCACCGGTCATCTCCGGCTCGGCCAGGGGGTTACGCATCACCGCTTGCAGGATGGCTCCCGCCAGCGCCAGCATCGCACCGGCAACCGCCGCGATGAGTGTGCGCGGCAGCCGCAACTCCCACACGATCACGCGGGTGTATGGCAGGGTGGGGTGCCCGAAGAGCGCCGCCACGACCTCGGCTGGACTGAGTGAGACGGTGCCGATGCCCAGATGCAGGACGCACAGCACGACGACCAACGCAGCGCTGAGTGCGAGCAGCGTGTGAAACCGCCAGCCAGCGCGTGGCAGACGCACCACCTTCGCGACGGCTCTCGGCTGAAAACGGGACGTGAGCGCACTCATGCGTCACCTCGCCGGGCGCTTAGCTGTCGCTGCAGGAGCACGAGCAGCAGCGGGCCACCGAGCAGCGTCGTCCACAGGCCCACGGGCAACTCCATTGGGTCGAAGAGTGTGTGGGCGAGCAGGTCAGCCGTCGTCAGTAGCACCGCGCCACTCAGCGCCGTCGCGGGCAGCACCAGACGCGCATCCGTGCTGCGCAGCAGGCGTCGGGTGAGATGGGGCGCGAGCAGCGCGACGAAGGCAATGGGGCCGCAGACGGCGACGACGCCCGCGACCAGCGCCACGGCGAGCACGAGGATGGCGACGCGCACACGACCGACCGGCATGCCCAGCCCGCGCGCGACATGCTCGCCAAGCTGCAGCACGTTGAGCGAGCGCGCCAGCGCAAACGCCAGGGGGATGCAGACCAGCGCCCACGGCAGAATCAACCGCACATGCGGCCAGGTGCGGTTGGCGAGG
Organism: Ktedonobacterales bacterium; assembly: GCA_036383155.1. Lineage (GTDB taxonomy): Bacteria > Chloroflexota > Ktedonobacteria > Ktedonobacterales > JADMIN01 > DASVOW01. The sequence goes on along the minus strand of DASVOW010000966.1, from coordinate 792 downwards.
CTGCCGACGAGGAAGAGGAAGAGGATGCTGATGTCGGCCTGTGTGCCATAGCTTACCAGCACGATCACACAGGCATTGAGCAGCGCGGTGAGCGCAGCGCCCACCAGGACAAGCCGCACGGGATCATGCGCCCGCCCCAGCGAGAGAATGACGACGACGCCCGCGAGCAGTCCGCCAGCCAGCGCGAGCCAGGGGATCACGGCCAGCAGCACGGGCAGATGCAGAATGGTGATCGCCGCGACGACAATCGTGGCGCCGGAGGTCACGCCGAGCAACTCGGGTCCCGCCAGTGGGTTGCGCAGGGCGGTCTGGAGCAGCGCGCCGGAGAGGCCGAGCATCGCGCCCGCCAGCATGCCCAGCACGAGACGCGGCAGACGCAACTCCAGCACGACGACGCGGGCGAGCGGCCTGCCACCACCCCGCGCGATAGCCACCAGCTCATCCAGCCCGACGCGTGGCGTGGGCAGGGTCAGGCTGAGCAGCGCCAGGACGGCGAGGCAGGCGACGGCGACGACACACACGACAAGCAGCGCCAGTGCGCCAGCCTGTGGGGCGCGTCGGGTCGGGCGCGCCAGAGTGGTCGTCACGGTCATGGGCGTTCTCTCCGGGCTGGTCTGTGTCTGCGCGCGCTACGCCGCTGGGAACGCGCTGGGATAGAGGTGCGTCATCGCGTCGTCGAGCGCGAGTGTCAGCGAGATCGTACCACGTCCGAAGATGTAGTAGTTGGGGTTGACCTCGAAGACTTGCTTGTTCTTGACGGCCTTGAGCTTGCTCCAGGCGGGATCCGCCGCG
>DASVOW010000965.1:0-3643 GCA_036383155.1 Ktedonobacterales bacterium | reverse complement strand
AGCGCCTGCACCAGCCGGTGATCGTCGTGGCCGTCCACCACCACGCCGCCCTTGATGCCCGCCGGTCGCCCATGCACGACGATCGTATCAGGATGCGGCTCCACGTCACAGCCCGCCCGAGCCAGTTCGGCGCACAGATCGCCGATGCGGTCGCTCTCCTTCAGCCGCAGCGTCGCCACCCGCTCGAAGCGCGTCTCCCCCTCCGCGAAGCATGACGCCGCCACCAGCGCCGGAACGCTATCAATGCAGGCGTCGCCGTCAATCCGCCCTCCATGCAATCGCGCACTCTCCGCCAGCGCCAGCACTCCCCCATTCGCCGCCGATAGACGCTCGATGAATGGCGCTCCAAGCACATCCAGTGCGTCGAGCAGGCCGCGCACATCATCCTCATTTGCATCCAGCCGCTCGATCCGCAGCGGCACGCCAAGCGTCAGCGCAGCGGCAGCCAGCGCCGCCGCCGTCGGTCCATCCCCTGGAACGTCATACGCGCGCGCCACATACCGCTGCCCACCAGGAACGTAGATGTGTCCCAGGTCCGCCGCCGCCTCATAGCGAATCCCCGCCGTCCGTAGCGCCCGCAGCGTAGCCCGTGCCAGCGGCGCCGACCGCAGTTCGTCGCGAACCGTAATGTCGAGCCCCTGCGGCAGCAGCGGCGCTAGGTAGAGCAGCGCGCTCAGATACTGCGAGCTCCGCGCGCCCGAGATGCCAACAGCCCCACCCTCTGGCGGACCACCACGCAGCGTAATCGGCAACACTCCCCCCGGCTCACCCGCCTCCACCGTCAGCCCCAGCGCGCGCAGCGCATCCAGCAGATCGGCGTTAGGCCGCCGCCCAAGCGAATGTGGATGGTCCGTCTCGAAGCGCAGCTCTGGCAACAGCGCGCCGATACCCAGCAACAGCCGCAACACCGCCCCCGCGTTCCCCGCCTGAACCCTAGCATCCGGTGGCGTACGTAGCCGCCCGCCCGTCCCCCGCACACGCACCTGCCACGACGGCGCGCCGTCCTCCTCTCGCTCCACCCGTTCCCACGTCGCGCTCGCCCCCAGCGCCCGGATCGCCCGCATCAGCACCGCCGTATCGTCACTCAGCGCTGGGAAGCGCACGATGCTCTCGCCCTCCGCCAGCAGCGCGTTCAGCAGATATCGCAGCGTGTAATACTTCGACCCCGGCGGCAGCGGCATCCCAACCATAGCTCGCCCCTGCCCCCCACGCACGAAGACACGTCGCGGCGGCGTGGGAATAGGTGGCAGCCCAGCCCCTGCCGCATCCCACCGCTCCTCATCATCCGCACCCTCATGCGTGTTTGCTGCCATCTAACTCTCCCGTGTATATGCGTGACCCAATCCCAATAGTCGCCTGGCCTCATGCGAACACACAAAATCATATCACCGTCATGGCTGCCATATCTGGCCATCGTCACTAGCGGAGCCCACTCGTTATACTTACCTGGCCAGGCGTAGAGCAGAAGCGATTGCCCTCACCTGGATCACGCTACGCCACTTTCCCCGGCTGGAGTTACGTCCGAATCAGGCTCTAGCCGCAGCTCACCTGTTTCTCGTCCAACGAGCGCACTCAGTAGCCAGTCGAGGAGGATCTGTACGCGGTTACGCCACGAGGGGAGGTGACTGAGATAGTAGGCGTGCCAGAGCAGCCAGGCCGGCAAGCCGGTCAGCATGAGGCGCCCGACGCGGGCGACGCCCGTGCGCCTGCCCAAGAGCGCCAGGTGCCCCAGCGGCGCAAAGTGAAAGGCGGGCGTCTCACGACCGGCAAGGTCATCGGCGATCTGGCGCGCTACATAGGCCGCCATGTGCTCGGCTGCTTGCGCCGTCGGAGGGATTGCGGCATCAGTCATGCCATCAAAGGCCCACGCGGAATCTCCAACCACGTAGACTTCAGGATGCGCCGGAAGCCGCAGGTGAGCGTCAACCATGAGCGAGCCGTTGGCCGCATGCTCGGCCGGAATCGCACGGACCACGGGCGGCGCGCTGACCCCGGCAGCCCAGAAAACCGTCCTCGCCGGTATCTCGCCCGCCGAGGTCTCCACGGCGCGGTCGCTCACTCCCTGAACGGACACACCCGTTAAGACTTCGATGCCCTCCCGCTCTAAGACCCGCTCCACAACCTCTGATGTGATCGGCTCGCTCATCGGCACGAGCCGGCCGGCACGTCCCACGAGCACGATCCGCACCGGCGCATCAGACAGCCAGGGATATTCACGGAGCAGACCACTACGGAGGTACGTAGAGATGACCGCCGCCAGCTCGATGCCCGTATCCCCGCCACCGCTGACCACGAACGTCAGCCACTCGCGCCGTTCCTGCGGATCCTGCGCATTATGAGCCGCCTCGATGGCGTCAATCAAACGGTTCCTGAGCTCAACGGCATGTGCCGGCATGCCGAAGACCCGCGCATGCTCGCGCACGCCTGGTAAATTCGGCACGATCGTCCGGCTTCCGAGCGCCAGCACGAGCATATCATACGAGCGGATACCGGCGGACGTGTGGACCAACCGGTTTTCAATGTCTATGGCTTGCACCTCGGCTTGCAAGACGTGAAAGCGCCTCCCATGCTGAAAGGCCCGTATCGGCACGACCACATCATGTGGCGCAGCCCGGCCCTCTGCCACTGTCCAGAGCAGCGGAGCGAACAGCAGGCTATTGTTACGGTCCACGACAAGCACACTCACGTTGGTCGTTGCCGGCAATCGGCGATCAAGCTCGCGGGCCACAGTCAGTCCGCCGAATCCCGCTCCTAGTATGAGTACCCGGTGCGCGGCATGCTCGTAGTCGACTGCCGTTTCGCTAACGTGCCGGGATGAAGGAGCACCGCGTCGCAGCGCGCGAACACGCAAAGCGCGCCATCCGCCATACGCAAGACCAGCCGCGAGCACGGCAAGCAGCGTGACCAGAGGAAGAGTATAGTTCATAGACGCCTTCTTCCCTGCACGGCGTCGTCCCCTGTAGTCCCTTACAGAACGCCCAATTCTTGTACCTGTTGCCATGGTCGTTTCCTACCTGCCCCTCAGATCATATGGCACGCCACTACTCACTCGTAATGCCAGTGTCTCGCCCCAAGATACATGCCATGGCCGGGTGCCGTCCTCATCGTGAAATCACTCAGCTATACTTGCCCTGCAACGCATATATGTGAGCGCTCACCTCGCCGTAAATTCCCAGGAAGCGACCGTGCGCGTGATATAGTGCGCAGTGGCGTGCCACCTTCTACACCAGTAGAGTCATGCTTCCGTTTGCGATGAATCTGGACAGCCCTGATGAAAGGGGAAACGATGCAGCCGAAGCCGAAGCATCTCGGACCAACATACGCAGCACAATTCCAGGATGCCGCAATCGTTGCGGCATATCCGGCGCGGCCGCCGTATCCGGCGGAAGTGTTCGAGATATTGGCTGGGCTCATCACCGCCGAGCCGCGAACAGTGTTGGATATGGGCTGTGGGACGGGTGATGTGGCGCGGCGGCTGGCACCGCTAACGACGCGGCTGGACGCGGTGGACGTGTCTTCACGAATGATTGCGCTGGGTAAGACGCTTCCAGGTGGCAACGCACCCAATCTGTGTTGGATCGTAGCCGCGGCGGAAGATGCGCCGCTGGAGCCGCCGTACACGCTCATTACCGCCGGTGAGAGC
>DASVOW010000964.1:0-4499 GCA_036383155.1 Ktedonobacterales bacterium | reverse complement strand
CTTCCAACAATGCAGCAGTTCCTTCACTAAGCAAAGCAGAGTTTGAGGCGATAGCAGCGTTTCGCTATAGCTTGCGTCGTTTTCTTCGCTTTAGCGAGCGTGCGGCACGCCGCGAGGGCATCACGCCGCAGCAGCATCAGCTCTTACTTGCCATCAAGGGCCTTCCCAGTGGGGAGCAGACAACCGTCTCGATGCTTGCCGAGCGTCTCCAGATGCGTCAGCACAGCATGGTCGGTCTCATCGACCGCACTGAGGCGCAGGGACTCGTGCGCCGCGAGCAGGGCACAGTTGACCGGCGGCAGGTCTTCATTCGCCTCACCCCCGCCGGAGAAGCCAAGTTGCAGCGTCTCTCTATGCAGCACCGACGCGAGTTGATGACGATGCTTGAGGCGCTCTCCGGCGAGACACCCTGACACACTGGCAATGCCTCACGCCTTCGCGCTGGTTTCGCTTGAGCTTTCCTTGTCTTCCGCCACGACGCCCTCGACCTCAGCATCATCACTCTCACCCCAGGTCGGGCGTTCGCGCGGATACTCCCGGTAGAATCGCTTGCCCAGCGCCCAACCCAGCCGTCCACCGCCGAAGATGCACAGCAGAAAGACCAGCGCCGTCAGCAGCCACGACACCGGCAGTGGCACGACTTCGGAATACGTCAGTAGCGCCAACAGCGGTGCGGCAATCAGCGTGCCGACGATAGACAGCGCCACCACACCCATCAGGCAGCCAAGATAGCCCCCGTGCGTCGGCCAATCATAGCCCGGCGGCACCGCGCCCTCATACGGATCCTCCGCCTGCTCAGGCACCTCCGTGCCCGTCAGATCACCTGCGGCATCCCTGCTCTCTTGCGCCTCTTGGCCCATTGCACCGGCCTCGTGCCCCGTCAGATCCGGCGTAGCCACGGCATCGCCCCCCTCGGACAAGTGCGCATGCTCTCGATTGTCCCCGTCGCCCGTACCGTCTCTATTGTCCACCACGATTGTCTTGTTCCCCTTGTAGCGCCCTACAATGTGCCAAATTGGCGGTCGCCCGCATCGCCCAGCCCCGGGCAAATGTAGCCGCGATCGTCGAGCCGCTCATCCAGCGCAGCCAAAAAGATCGGCACATCCGGGTGCGCCTCGCGCAGCTTCAGCAGCCCATAGGGTGCGCCAATCAGCGCGACATAGCGCAGATGCGGCACATTGTGGCGCTTGAGAATATTCAGCGCATCGATGGCCGAGCCACCTGTCGCCAGCATCGGATCCACTGCAAAGCATACCTGCAGGTTCACCGCCCGCGCCAATTGATTGTAATACTCGATGGGCTCCAGCGTGCGCTCGTCGCGGCGCAGCCCCAGATGCCACACCTGCGCATCGGGCAACACCTGCCGGAAGCCATCCGCCAGCCCCAGCCCGGCGCGCAGAATCGGCGCGATGCCCACGCCACCTATCAGGCGCTTGCCCACCATCGGCTCCAGCGGCGTCTCGATCAACTCGTCGCGCGTCGCCAGATCCACCGTTGCCTCATGCGCCAGCAGCGTTCCCAGCTCGCGCACCAGCCCGTAGAATTCAGGCGTGGGAGTGCGCCGGTCGCGCAGCGCCGTCATCTTATGCGCCACCACCGGATGTCGCGAGATATGCACGTCCGGCAGATTCAGCACCTCATCGCGCGTCGGCTGCGGCACGCCAAGCATCGGCAGCTCTCGCGGACCACCAAACTCCTGAGACATACGCACTCCCCTTCCCCCGCAAATCGCCCGGCTTCAAGACCGTTGCGCAGTGTCGCACACCCACACCACAAGGTCAAGCGCTCCTCTTGCGGAGCGGTGGCAAAAGCCATGGGTAGAAGTCAGCTACCCTCTTGCCGCTCCATATCCCCTGTGCTATAGTATCCATATCGGATATATCCATACTGAACACATTTGGGAGCGAGACATATGGCAGAGGCATCTGAGGATGTTCGGCGGTTCCTCCCGTTGACGCCGGCTACATTCCACATCTTGCTGGCGCTTGCTGCTGGCGAGCGCCATGGCTACGGCATTATGCAGGAGGTTGCCAGCACTACAGAGGGGCAGATGCGTCTTGGCCCTGGCACACTCTACCGTTCCATCAAGCAACTGCTCGAGGGCGGCCTGATCGCCGAAGCAGGTGAGCGCACAGATCCATCACTGAGCGATGAGCGGCGGCGCTACTACCAACTGACCGATCTAGGGCGGCGGGTGGCGCAGGCTGAGGCGATTCGGCTCTCGCGTCTCGTCGCGCAGGCACGCGAGCGCAAGCTCCTGGAAGGGTTGGGCAGTGAGACGCGCCCCGGATGGGAGGGTTTGTGATGCAGCCGAACGTTGACCGGCAGTGGCCGGTTGCCCTGTCAAATGCGCTCTACCGATGTCTGCTTGTGCTCTATCCCTCGGCGTTTCGCTCAATATATGGGGCTGAGATGGCTCAAGTGTTCCGCGACCGTGCACGCGATGTGTATCGCACGCACGGCACAGTAGGCATCCTCACCCTCTGGCCCGCAGCGCTGCATGACGTAATACGCGCAGCGGTAGGCGAGCACCTTGAACAGGAGAGACAGATGTCCCGCAAAACACTACCCTTCGTCGGTGGCCTTGTCGTGCTGCTCGGCGTATTCCTTGCTGTTGCGGCGCCGCAGGCACTCTACAGGGTGATTTCTGCCATCGGAGTTGTCTTCCATATAGTAGCCTACCAGCCAGTGTTCAATCTGCTCCTCGTGGCATATGGCTTTGTACATAGCTTCCCGCTAGCCCTCGTCCTCGTGACGCTGCTCTTCCAGATGTGCCTGCTGCCTCTATTGCGCGAGCAACTGCGGAGAGCACGCGTGCTCCAGATGCTCCAGCCCCATTTGCTGCGGCTCCGCGAGCAGTATCATGATCAGCCACAGGCGTTGCGGGCGGCACAGCGCGAGCTCTATCGCCAGCACGGCATCACCCCCGGCGCGCTACCTACCTGGCTGCTGTTGCAGCTACCCTTCCTCTATGTGCTATATTACTCGTTCTATACGGTCATCCTTGCGAGCATCGCCAACCATGGCGCAGGTGATCTCAGCCTCATCAACAAAGACATCTATCCCTTCCTGCCCAAGCTGGATCAACTGCCTGATCTCAGCTTCTTCTGGACGAACCTCGGTCATCCCGATCCGTTGCACATCCTGCCCATCCTTGCCGCCGTACTGACGGTGCTGGCCATCCTCTTGCCGCGCCTGACTCCGCTTCGATATAGCCTCCCTCATCGCGCGACACCTCGTAAGCTGCGCTCCACCCTGGCATCCGGTCTGATACAGGTTCTCGCGGCAGTGCTCACCTTGTTCTTTGGCTGGGCCTTTCCTGCAGGGCTTGCCCTCTCGTGGGGCGTTTCGCTGCTGTGTGCCATAGCGGGGCACGTTGTTCTCTCAGGGCGCGGCCCCTGGTCGTGATAGATTTCCTACTGGAGGCGCACCCACATCATCATCCACAACCCAGCCACCGCTGCCTCCCGAGCCGGGTGCAGGCGATCTACCGACGCTGAATACCATCAGTGGTTATCGCAACGCTTACACCATCCTTGTACCCGGCGAGGCCGCTCGCTCGTACTACAGATACACGAGCCTCGTCATAGCGGTGCCCCCGATGCTGCTAAAATACCAGAAACACTGCTTAGCAGACTTGTAATTCGAGTCTGAGAAACGTGCACGTCCACCGACAGAAAGAGCGTTAAGGAGAAACACAGATGAAGAAGGAGCGCCTGTTTCCCTATTGGACTAATCTAGAGCAGGTTGTCCCTGTTGTACAATCGTGTACATCAGGGGATTTTACCCTCACTCTGGTCTCCATCGAGATCTATGCACGACATGGCTTCCTGTTGACCGTTAATGCTGAGACACACGTTCCAAACACGATGTTTGATCGCGGAGGACGAGGATGGACACGGGCGCAGATGGTCGATCAAGATGGCAGTCCCTATACAAGTCTATTAGCCACGATTGATGGGCAAACGTACAGGCATCTGTTTAGTGGTCGGTGCATACTAATTTGTCTGCCACCCCTGCCCGAGCAGCGCCGGACACTCTCCATCACCATAGACTCGATTGAATGGGAATACATTGAGCGCCCCGACGAGGAGCCTGCTTCCATCATGCTCGAAGGTCCATGGCAGTTTGACGTCTCGTTTTGACGTGCTTCAATTGAGAACGCCCGGCGTTCATATGTGATGCAGATTCGCTCCCCCACCAGCCGCCACCCTCGCCCCGCGCTCCCCTCCCCGCGCTCCCCTCCCCGCGCAGGGGAGGGGCTGGGGGAGAGGTTCTCCTACTTCGGCACCACGATCGCCGCCCCAAACGCTGGCAACGTCAGCCGCAGCCGTCGCCCCTCCACCGCATATACCCGCTCGCTCAGCACATCCAGCGCCTGCACTGGCTTGCTCGGCCACAGCGGCGGCCTCTCCGTCTTGTCAGGCGTCGCCTGTGCCAGATCCAGGTCCAGCGTCTCCTCGTGGTCGCCGCTATTCAGCACCACCAGCGCCACCGCG
>DASVOW010000963.1:0-4401 GCA_036383155.1 Ktedonobacterales bacterium | reverse complement strand
CGTCATAGCCTTCCTGCTGGAGGTAACCGCGCAGGAGATCGACCAGATTGTGCTCGTCCTCAACAATGAGAATGCAGGTCATGGTGCTGTTGTCCGTGTCGGTGGAGATGGGGAATGTTGCTGCTGTCGCTGAACGGCGCGGCAACGCCGGTGGGAGCAACCGCGATGATCCTATTCAACGACAGCTCATTTTACGGTGCGCGGGGTCACAGCGCGATCACGTGGTCAACGCGGTATGTCACGGACACATCACGAGGCGCTCCGATACGGTATCAGCAGCGAAGGTACCAGTAATGTGAGTGTCGCCACCCTACTGGTTCAGCATCCCTTACTTGTGCGGCGGGAGTTCATCCCTAGAGGAGCAGAGGCATCGGAGCATACTGACCATCAACTCCACAGCCTCCCCATCCTCTAACCCGTGCTCCCGCACAAGCGACCGCCACGTCGAAAAGCTGATAGCGTGTCCAATGGCTGCGCGGAGGCGTGTCGCATCCGCTGTGCTCTGGAGTCTCCAAGCCGCAGCCAGCACGTCACGTACCTGCTCCCAATACGTGAAATAGGGGGCAAGCACTTCGCGCAGGACAGGGTGCTCTTCGATATCGCGTTCGGCATGCGTGGACATCGCTTCCGTACGACGATGATATGCATACACCTCGGTGAGTCCTTGCCGTAGCCGCTGCTCGGCATCCGCGATGCGGTGCCACGGCTCTGGATCTGGAGGAGGATTCGCCGCCTGGTAATGACTTGTGCAAGCGATTGCGAGCGAGAGCTCATCGGGGAAGTGTCGATAGACGGTCAGTCGTTCGACACCAGCCAGCTCAGCAATAGCGCTGATGGTGGCCCTGGCGCCACCGACCGTCTGATGGAGGGTAACGGCTGCCTCGACTATACGTTGGCGCGTCTCTGCTTGCCGCTGTGCCCGTCGTTGGAGTGTGTACTTGCGTGCCATATGCCTGCATCCTTTCATCGAATGCCCAAATTTGGATGAGCGCATTTGTTTACTGATATTGACAAAACTGAGCACGTCAGGTACTCTTGGAATGGCACATAATCAAGATACATCATGTTTTGTGAAATGAAAGGAGCCCCTCCATGTCCCTCGAGCAGAACAAAGCAGTGGTCATGCGTTTTGTCGACTTCATCAACACGGGCGATACAACACTCGTCAACGACGTGGTGGCCCCCGAATATCTCGAACGGGATCCCTTTCCAGGCCAAACGCCTGGCCGTGAAGGTCTAAAAGCGATTATTCTCATGGTCCGTGCTGCTTTTCCCGACCTCACATGGGTTATGGACGAAATGGTGGCTGAAGGCGATATCGTCGCGAGCCGCTTTACCTGGCATGGCACCCATCGTGGCACCTTTTTGGGCGTGCCGCCTACGGGCAAACAGGTCACCGTCACAGGCATGGTGTTTGATCGTGTAGTGGCAGGCCAGATGGTGGAGAGTCAGCTCCTCATGAACACGATGAGCCTCTTGAGCCAACTCGGGGCCATTGCGCTGCCGCCGCAGCCACCCATCTAGACTAGCAGAGTGTCATGAAGTGGGGCAAGCGTACCCTACCTGGTGGATACTGCTGCATCCCTTCGCCGTGCGAATTGTCTGCCCAAACAGCTTGCCGCCGGACCTTCAGAGTTCTCGTTGTCAGTGAGCGATAACGAAGGCTGTTCCTCACCTCGTCAGTGTGGCAGGATGCGGCGGCGCAGGCGGTGGAAGATGCCGAGGTTCTTGGTGCCATATTTGACGCGCAGCGTCTCGGCGATGCCAGCGTCGGGGGCGCCGGTGAGCGCCTGGGCGGCCTGCTTGGCCTGCTCGGCAAGCTCACCATAGCCGGCAGCCTGGAGCCGCAGGGCAGCGGTGCTCATGCGCGTGGACGCCTCGCCGCTGTGGCCCGATGCCTTGAGCGCGTCGGCCTGGGCCTGCAAGCGATAGGCTGTGACCAGCTCAAGCGCCAGACGCACATCATCCGCGATGGGCATCTGCTGTCCGGTCGCGTTGATGGGGAGCGCGATGGCGTAATCGAGGCGCTCCATCTGGCCACCACCGCTACGGGGGGTCCAATAGGTGGCGTTGATGCGCCCCAGGTTGTAGACGCCACTCGCGGGGACGAACGCAGTGGGGTCGAGCAGGAACTCCCACACGACGACGGCGCTCTCGATGTCGGGGCGGCCCACCAGTGTGCCTAGCTCGACCGTCACAGGGGCGGCTTCCGTGGGAGGAGCCGCCATGAGCGCGCCGGTCGTCTGGCCAAAGGCTTCGGCGATGTCGGGCGCGATGCGGGTGGCGCGGGCGATGCGCACGCCCGGCGCAGGCGCGAAGGTGAGGCGCATACTGGCGGCAAGGGTCGCACGGAGCCGCAGCACTACATCCTCGAAGATTGGTTGTAGCTCGGCGGGACGCTCGACAAAGTTGGAGGAGCCGCCGCTGATAGCGGCCAAGCGGTCGAGCAGATCGCGATTCCAGTCAGTGCCGAGGCCTAGAGCGGTGATCGAGATGCCCATGTCGCGGGCGTGCGCGGCTAATTCCAGGCAGCGCCGCTCGTCGCCGTAGGTTTGCCCGTCGGTGAGCAGCACCAGCGTGGCGACGCGGCTGCGACTCTGCCGCGCGGCGAGCCGCTCCAGAGTTGCTTGCAGTCCGGCGGCCAGCTCGGTGCTGCCGCGCACGGTAAGCTGACTGAGGGCGTTTTCGAGGCCGGCGCGAGCTTCCACCGACTCGCCATCGGCGAGCACCTCGGCCCGGTCGTCGAAGAACACCAGCGTCAGGAGATCGTCGGTGCGCAGGCGGTCGAGGAGATTGAGCACGGCGCGCTTTGTCTCAAAGAGCTTCTCGCCCTTCATGGAATTGGAGCGGTCGATGACAAGCGCGAGATCCAGGGGGAGGGGTTCGAGAACGGCAGACCGTCGGGCGGCGCCCAACTCGGTGAGCAGGTAGAAGCGGGTCAACTCGCGTGGTGGCGCGATGCTGGGTTGGGCGGGAATGACGCCGAGCGCAAGCGCGGGCTGCGCCGCCAGCGCGGGTCCGGCGGTAGCGCGCCCCGCACCGGATAGCGCGGGTCCGCCGGTGGCGCGCCCCAGGCTGGATAGCTGCGAGATGTTGGGTGGCTGACCACCCGCAGCGGCATTGGGGTTTGCGGCAAATGATGGCGCGGGCCCGGCGGTGCGGAAGGTGCGCGCCGCTTTGTCCATGCCGACGACGGGGACCTGGGCCGTTGGTGTGCCGCCGACCGGCCCGCCTGACCCATTCTGCGCGCCAGGCATGACGGGCGGCGTGACCAAGCGCAGCGCCTGGTCGTAGGCGGTACGAAGCTGCGGTGTGCTCAGCACGCGATAGGCTTCATTGATGATCTTGAAGCGCTCTACCGCCTCAGGATTCGCCGGATTGGCATCCGGGTGATACTGGCGAGCAAGCAGCCGAAACGCCTGGCGGATGTCGTCTGCTGAGGCGGTGGGCGCAATGCCAAGCACAGCGTAGAAGTCCGGGCGAATCATGGTTACTCCTGACTATTCGCTTGGCTGCTCACCCGACTCCCCCGGCGCCGTGGACAGCGACTCGGTTGGGGAACCCTCAGCGCGCCTGGCGCTATCTTCGGCGGCGCTCTGCACGAAGACAACCAGCGCGGTGCTATTGTCGTGGCCACCGGTAGCGTTCGCCAGCGCGACGAGCTGCTCGGCGCACTGCTGGGGGGTCAGCGCCGTTTCCAGCGTCTGGGCGAGCGCATCGGGCTCGATCTCATCCCACAGGCCATCGGAGCAGATGAGTATGCGATCGCCGACCGCCAGCGTGAGGCTCACCAGATCGGGGTTGGGATCATCCTCCTGGCCGAGCGAGCGATAGAGCATATTGCGTGGCACGAAGACATCGGGATCGCTGAGCAAGGGGTGATCTATCGCCTGCAAGCGAGCCAGCACGGAGTGGTCTTCGGTGAGCTGGGCCAGTAGATCGCCGCGCAGTAGATAGGCGCGACTATCGCCAAGGTGCGCGAGCGCGGCATGCGACCCAAGCGAGACGAGCGCCGTGAGCGTCGTGCCGGTCGCCTGGCCGAGCTGCGAGGCAAGCTCGCGCACCTGCCGGTTCGCCGCCGCTACAGCGCGCTTGAGCGCACGGTGCAACTCGTCTTCCGGTGCGTTGGCACCGTTGGCACCGTTTTCATGTGTGGGGCTGGCGTCGCTGGCGTCGGTCGTAGCGCCCTTCATAGAGACGGCGCGCAGCACGGCGGTTGGCACCTCGCTCATCTCCATGATGGCGGGGCGCGTCAGTGCCGGCACCGCGAATGTGCTCACCAGCTCCGAGAGAACCATTCGCGCCGCGATGCGACTGGCGACCTCACCGCGCGCCTCGCCACCCATGCCGTCGGCCACGATGAAGACGGCAAATGGCGCTTCTTTGGTGACATCGTCGCGG
>DASVOW010000962.1:0-2128 GCA_036383155.1 Ktedonobacterales bacterium | reverse complement strand
TCCCGGCCAGCGCGGGCAGGTAGCGGCGGGCGCGCTCCAGTAGTGTCTGGGCATGCGCCGCGAGCTGGGAGGCGTCCGTGGCGAGGTCCATGGCCGCGTCTATATCGCCCGCCTCGAACATGAGACGACCATGCTTGGCGGGCCGCAGGTCAAGGTCAGGAGGCGAGACGTAGCGCGAGAGCCGGACCGGCGTTGGGTCGCTCCAGGCAACGAGGCAGGGCGCGCTGGAGCCCGGCGCATCGACGGGGACGAGCGGGACGTCGAAGCCCAGCTGCGCGGCGAGGACGGCGTGTGCCAGCCGGCGCAGAGCGCGACCGTGTCCGCCTCGATCACTGTGCCAGAGGCGAGCCGAACCCCATGCACGCGGTCACCAGTCGCCAGCAGCTCGGCAACGGCATCGCCTGTGACGAGGGTGACGCCGCGCGCCGTCGCGTAGTCGAGCAGCGCCTGGACGGCGGGGACCGTGAGCAGGTAGGCCTCCTCGGGGAAGTAGGCCACCTCGCGCACCTCGGCCGGGATCGCGAGGTCCGGTTCGAGGTGCAGCGCCTCCGTCGGCGTGAGGAGCCGCGCCGGGTAGTCCCATTCGGCCAGCATGGCGACATGCGCCGCGAGCTTCTCGGCCTCGGCTGGGTCGGCCCAGTGAAGGCCCCCGCCCTGCCGGAACCAGTCGCCGCCGAGCCGCTCGGCCCACTCGCGCCACGCCCGAATGCCGGCCACATTGAGGTCGTGATAGGCGCGCGGCGGCTTGCCGTTGGCGTTCGCCCAGGCCAGGCTCGATCCGCTCGTGCCCCGCCCAGGCTGGTCGGCTTCCACCACTGTAACCGACGTATCGGAGTCAGCAAGGTGCGCGGCGAGGGCTGCGCCAATAATCCCTGCCCCGACAATTACGTGCCGTTGCTTCATGTCGCGTCTTCTCCAAGCTAGATGCGGACGGTCAGTCATACTAGATTGGGCCGGGATGTTGCGGTTCCGCATCGACGACGCGCCCGGGATTACCCGTGGGCTCCGCCCGTGGCGCCCGCGAACAACAACGACTCAATCCGATACAGTATAACTCATCACTGCCGGCGAATTCGTACTTGTTCACGTGTGAAGGTGCCAATCGCGACCCACGGCACTTCTCCCGCGCAGATGTCGCGATATGCCTGTGCCATTGTGCGGATATGTCTATCACCCATCATTCCTTGGATGTCCTCAAAGTCGTCCAGGGTTTCGAGCAATTCTGCTGCTGTCTCTATAGCAGCCATTCTGCGGTGAACGTCGGCAGAATGGTCAGCCTTATATAGCACGTGTGCAACTACTGCCTTCTCGTTGACGCTCAACTGCCACAATAACAGATATCAGCAATTTTCGTGGGTTGTGACTGGCGGAATTCGTGCTCGGCTCACTTTCCTTTTTCCATTCCTCTGAATCGGCTGTCTCTTTTATGGGAGAGGTCCGTACCCAGCCACGCACCACTAATGCTGGATTGGTTTATAGATTTCCATACGTCCATAGTTTGTTGCCAAACATTGTGGAAACGAAACTCCTGCCAGTAAATGGAGTCTTGAGACAGAAACGGTGTGATTCCGTTTTTTATGAACACGACGATCGTCGGATGGCAGGGCTGCTCGGTTCCCATATTCTGAGTCACTGGCGCTGGACTATACACTCTCACCAACAGCACCTTATACATATTCGCATAGCGCATTGTTGCTACGTTCCAGTTTACCAATAGCACCCCTTGACAGTGGATGCATCCTATGTTACACTGCCCTCTGGCTCATGCATGAGTTGAGCCTGTCTTCTTAGGGAAACGAAGAACCCCGGTAATCCCCTGCCTGAATCGTTCTTCGCTCACTGGAGGGAGCCTGTATGTCACACCTGCCTTTGCAACCTCAGTACAGCGGAAGGATTCAGATCCGGTGGGAGATGCCTGTGTTCAGAGTTTCACCTGCCTGCGGATGGAAAGGGGGTGAAGTGTTCTAGAAAATCCGCTCTGTGGTTGGGTATATCAATTGGCTTGCCTTCCCCAGAGCTATTAGCTCAGTGGTTGTCTGGAGATACCTTCTACCCAGGTTGGGACCCCTCGAACAACGAGACGTTCACCTTTGAAGTGGATCAACATGACAAGGAGTAACCACGTGAC
>DASVOW010000961.1:0-4715 GCA_036383155.1 Ktedonobacterales bacterium | reverse complement strand
GGACGATCTACCATTGTCGGACTCCCGGGCAGGGATTCAGCCCTGATTCCATCAGAGACACACCATCTATACAGAACTGTTCTTGTTTGTGTCGCATGACTGTCACGACATCTCCCACTTCAATTGTATCGCGCGGGCGGCGCCATGGCAGGTGCCGAAGGATAGATTTTACCTGTGACTTCCCACATATGGCGAGCCAATAAGCGGCACGCCGTCTCGCTATCAGGATGTAGGTCACCGGTTGCACGTATCTTCAGATGCCACGTGATCGCGGATCAGTTGCCACATGACGATGGGCGCGATGAGAGCCGCGGCTCCCCCCCGTGCTCGATGTAATGAATACGCACATACCCGTACGCGTGTTGGAGTATGTGGGTGTGAAAAACTATCTGGAAGCGCTCAATGCGTTATGCCGCCGGTATGAAGGAAGGTGGCGATGCCGTTGAGGATGAACTGCGCGGCAACGGCGGCAAGCAGCATGCCCAGCACACGTGAGAGGACGAGGATGCCTGTCGTGCCGACACGCTTCTGAATCTGCGTGCTGATGCTCATGGCAATCCAGGCGGCGAAAAGCGTTAGCGCGGCGGCGACGGCGATGGAGAGCCATTCCACAGGTCCTGTACCAGAGGCACCGACCAGCAGAATCACCGTCGTGATCGTTCCAGGGCCGGCGATCATGGGTATGGCCAAGGGAAATACAGAGACATCTTCGCGTGTGCGCGCCTCGCGCGCCTCACGTGGCGTCTCACGCGCGCCTGACTGCCGCCCAAAGAGCATGTCGATGGCGACGAGGAAGAGCAGCACCCCACCCGCAATGCTGAACGCAGCCGGCGTGACGCCCAACGACGCGAAAATTGCCTGCCCCAACACGGCAAAGACGGCGATGACGCAAGCCGCGATGATGATGGCGCGGGTCACGACGTGGCTGCGCTCTTCTGGCTTGAGGCCGGAGGTGAGCGCGAGCACGACGGGCACCAATCCCACTGGGTCGATGACGGTGAAGAGGGCAACGAGCGCCTTGATGAAGAACAGCATAGCCGTATCGTATCACATGCCCCGGCGTGACAAGCTCTCTGTTATTGCACTATACTACCAGGCAGACAATTACGTCACGACTGCTCGGTATTGCGAACGCTCTCGGGCTATCGGGCTGATAGGGAGGACATATGCTATGAGCGATTATGCGGGCGCACAGTGGATGCCGTCGCCGGGACGCTACTGGCAGGGACGGCTCGGCGGCAGGCCGCGGTATATCATCGTGCACGGAACAGCAGGCGGAGCGAGTGCCCGCGAAGTCGGCCACTGGCTGAATACCCAGACCGAGCGAGACCCTACCTCGGTCCACTATGTCATAGGGACTGATGGGCAGATCGCGCAATTGGTCGCCGAGGCTGATAGCTCCTGGGGCAATGGTGTGCTCACCGCGGGACACGAGGCCTTCTGGTCCGCAGTCTCGCCGCGCAATAATCCCAACTGGATCACGATTTCTATCGAGCACTGCAAGCCATCTCTCGACAACTCCGAGCAGCTCACGCCCGCACAGAAGCAGGCGTCTTTTCGCCTGATCGCGGACATCTGCCGCCGCCAGAGCATTCCGCCGCAGCGCGCCGACGCTCGTGGCGGCATCACCGGCCATGCATCCATCGATCCAGTCAATCGGAGTCACTGCCCTGGCCCATATCCTTGGGATGAGCTCTTTACCTACCTGCATGCCGACACCGCGCCACACGGCAACGTGGCGTTCCCTCCGGGCGTGCCGCCAGGGTGGAGCGATGATGGCGCAAACCTACGCGCCAACGGTCACACGTTGCGACTTGGCATGCGCGATCTGGTGCTGGCTGGATGGGATCCGGCAAACGTTCCATTCACCGACGAGATCTATACCACGCCATGTGACCCGACGGATGCGCAGAGTGGCGAAGGCTCTCGCGTGTATTTCCGCGATTGCATCGCCATCTGGCAGAAAGCGACTGGGCACATCTATCGCGCGCAGCACCTGGGCGCGTATATCAAGCAGCTCGAAGACAGACTGGCAACGGCTTCGAAGCCTGAATCCTAGCTGCGACGATATCCACTACGTCTCCGACAGAGACAGTCGGCAACCTCTCGCTGTACACTGCGGCCCTACGTGTTATACGTAGGGCCGCAGTATCTCAGCCAGCATCGGCACTTCCGAGCGCGGCGACGAACTCGGCGAAGCGCTGCTCCGCACGGGCGAGCATCGGCAGCGGAATCGCTGGCTCGGCGTCGTGACTATTCGCGCTGTCGAGCGTGTCGGCGCGGGCGAGCAGTGACCATTGGCCTGCTTCGCGCTGCTCGGGCGAGGATGCGCCATCCGGCTGGAAGAGCAGGCTGGTAGCGAGCCGCAATCGTAACGCATCAGGCGCATCGCCGAATGCAATCCCGGGCAGCGTCGCCACATCCCACTCGTCGAGCAGGTAGCGCGCCAGCTCTTGCCCTGTGGTGACACCGCGAGCAGCCAGCGCCGTGCGCCACGGCACGAAATCTGGATAGAGGTAGAAGCCACCTGCCGGGCGCGGGCATGCAACGCCAAGCTCCGTCAGGCGGGCATGCAGCCGGGCCGTCGCGTAGCCATAGAGCCGGGCGGAGCGCTGTATATGCATCCGCAGATCATCGTCCGGCAGAAAAGCCACTGTGGCGGCCTCCTGGATTGGGGTGGATGCCGACGACCAGATCTCACTCGCCAGCGCTCGCATTGCCGAGAGCAGCGCCGCGCCGTCTCTGCCACCCGGCAGCAGCGCATAGCCCAGCCGCCAGCCGCCAGCGGCGAATCCCTTTGAGAGTCCACCCGTGACGATTGTTCCCTCGGGATAGCTGGTGGCAGGCGAAGTATGAGGGCGCCAGCCGTGGGCCAGCTCGGCGTAGATCTCGTCGCTGATGATGGTGACGTTGGCTCCGCGCGCCCACTCTGTCATCGCCTCCACGTCTTCCCGTGCGAACATGCCGCCAGTCGGGTTACTTGGCGTGTTGATGATCAGGATGCGGGGGTTGGCGCCGTCGTGCTGGGCCCTGGCATGGGCCGCAGCAAGCGCCTTGGGTGTCAGCCGGTGGAAGTCGCTAGGATCGGTCGCTACCGGGATCACGTTGCGACCCGCCAACCGGGCATGCGGCGCATAGCTTACCCACGATGGCACGGGCAAGAGCAGATCGCCGTCCAGTGCCTGGAGCAGCGTGTAGAGTAGTGGCTTGCTGCCCGGAGCGACGATCACGCGGTCGGCGCTGGCGTCGAGACCGCGCTCGCGCGTGAGATAGCCGGCTATCGCCTCGCGCAACGGCTGAATGCCGAGCACCGGCGCGTAGCTTGTGCGCGTGGCGGCGGCGCCCAGCGCCTCGCGCAGTCGCGGATGCAGCGGCATCGTCGCCTCACCGAAGCCCAGGTGAATGATGTTTCTACCGGCGGCACGGCGCGCGGCGATGGCTTCATTGATGTCGAGCGTCGGCGACGGGGCGAGCGTGCGCACTGCGGACGCCAGGCGTAGCGGCTGAGCGGACGCTTTCGTGGCAGCGGAGGTGCGCAGACGTGGCTGAGCGTGGCGGGTGGAGGTGCGATGGGAGCGCGAGGTACTCATACTGATCTCTTCCTCCTGGCGAGGCGGCATCATCGTAGCCTCAAGCCTACCACACAATATCATTGCCTGGGCTGAAGACATGATGGTCGAGCGCAGACTTGTGATGAAAGACTCTAGCGCTTATAGAAGTATTGTGGTACTACTTGTGTACACAATCTCGCAGGCAATCTTGTGTGAGTTTTTCCTCAGAACGTGCGTATGTCGTAGTAAGCCCATGCGTACCTGTCTGTTCCCCTTACAACACGATTGGTACGCTCTGGTGGGTGCGGTCTCCTCGTCCGCTCTGCGATTCTAGCGGGCAACACAATTTTTGGTCCGTCGTCATGAAGTGACCAGTGGAGGTATGGACCCCAAATGGATTCCAAACGACTCGCGCGAATCCTTGGCCGCGTCTCAATCACAGGACTCTTCGCATTCTCGCTCGGCCTGGCTGCCTGCGGTGCAGTTGGAGGCGGCAACACCGGAGGAGGCACGGTATGTATTGCCACGGACTTCCCTGTCTCCGGCACGGACGGCAGCGAAGGCATACCGGCGCAGAACGGCGTTGAGCTTGCCGTGTCAAAGGCCAGCTTGCATGGCAACTACAAACTGCAGCTCAAGAAGTTCGACGATGCGGTGAACGGTGCGCACAACGCGACACAGGGCGCCACAAACCTCACCAAGATGGTCGGCGACTCCTGCGTCGTGGCAGCGGCTGGCCCGTTCAACAGTAGCGTCGCGGGCGCTGAGATTCCCATCGCATCAGCGAATGGCTTGGCGTTGATCAGCCCGTCGAACACCAACCCCGGCCTGACACTGCAGCAGTATGCGCAGACCTACGGCTTCCAGTTCGACAAACTGCACCCGGCCGGCAAGCCTGAGGCATACTTCCGCGTCTGTGCTAACGATGTCGCTCAGGGCAAGGAAGTCGCGAAGCTCGCGACTGAGGCTGGCCTCAAGAAGGCCTACCTCGTCGACGACTCGGAGCCCTATGGCAAGGGCCTGGCGGACTTCTTCGAGCAGAGCTTCACCGCCAGCGGCGGCACAGTGATCGACACAGGCGCTGCTCGCGATGAGATCAGCGCAAACAACACCACGAACCTCGGCTCGCTCGCCGACAAGATCAAGCAGGCTGCACCGGAAGTC
>DASVOW010000960.1:0-1907 GCA_036383155.1 Ktedonobacterales bacterium | reverse complement strand
GCCGAAGATCTCGCGCTGCTGCGCCGCTTCGAGCCAGTCCTCTGCTTCAACCTCGGCGAACAATTCTATCCAATGGATGTCGACCGCTTTGTCGCGGACGCATCCCTCTACGTCCAACGGCCCGACATGGAGGCGGAAGAGATCGCCTCGCGCGGCCAGCTCGATGCCGCATCCCTGAGCGCTGTGCCCCAGGCCGATGTGCCCGGCGCCGTCGCCTTCCTGACTTCCGCCGAGCCGCTGACGGCGGTGCAAGCCCAAGCTTTCCGCAGGAATTCCACCCTCAAAGAGTTCCATGAGGGACCGGGGCGCCTCGTGCGAGTGGGATTGCTCGCGCGCTTCGTCGATCTCCTCTTCTCCCTCTCGCTTCTCCTGCGCGGCAGGGCCCCCGGCGGCCTGGCCGCTGGTGCCGCCGTGCAGTACCACGCCCAGCAAACGCGAGACGAGCGCTACACCTACTACGGCCGCGTGGTGCGCGAGCACGGCTACATCGCGCTGCAATACTGGTTCTTTTACGCCTTCAACGACTGGCGCTCCTCATTCCACGGCGTCAACGACCACGAGGGCGACTGGGAGATGATCACCGTCTACGCCGCCCCGAACGCGCAGGGCACCATCGAACCCTGCTGGATGGCCTGCTCAGCGCACGACAGCGACGGCGACGACCTGCGCCGCCGCTGGGACGACCCAGGCCTCGAGCGCATCGGGGAGCATCCGGTCATTTATGTGGGCGCAGGCTCGCATGCCAACTATTTCTTCCGTGGCGAGTATATGCCCGCTATCGTCGTGCCGTATACCCAAAGGTTCGCTCGCTTTTTCGTTGGGCTTCGTCGCCTGTGGGCACGGCTTGGGCAGGGAGACGAGCCAAGCGAGCAAGAGGCCGAAGGCTTCCGCATCCCCTTCGTCGACTATGCCCGGGGAGACGGTATGTGCCTCGGACCCTTCCAGCACCGCGAATGGGACATGCGCCTGCTCCAGGCGACCGACCATGCGCCCGCGCCGGTATGGGTGGACGGCTTCCCCGGCTTGTGGGGACACTACAGCGGCGACCCGCTCGGCGAGAATGCGCCGCCAGGCCCCCGCTACGAACGCAATGGACTCCAACGCAAGCGCTGGTACGACCCCGTCGGTTGGAGCGGACTCGACACCGTGCCAACACCCGCCAGAACCGCAGCCGCGCTGGCAGAGCAGCAGTTGCGACTGAGCACCGAAGCAGAAGCACTGACGGCGCAGATCGCGGAACAGGCAGCGCTGGTGTCCGGCCTGCAGCTTGAGGTCGAGGCGACGCGCGGGATGTCCGCCGAAACGCAGCACAACGTCGCCTTGCAGCAGCGGCTCCGCACCGCCACGGCTGCTCTGGAGCAGAGCAAAGCCACGCGCGCGGCCAACGAAATCGCCCAGGAGCGCTGCAGAGTGCTGGCTGCCCAGGTGGCCGTCGGAGACTTCGGCGACCCGCGCGCCCATTTGCGTCACCCATCCCTCCCCACCAGCCCCGCCGTCCTGCGCCTCGGCAAGCTGGCCAGCGCGTGGAGCGCCGTCAGCGTGGGGGTACTCCTGCTTGGATTCGCCGCACTTGCGCTCTTCACAAAC
This sequence comes from Ktedonobacterales bacterium, assembly GCA_036383155.1. Taxonomy (GTDB): domain Bacteria; phylum Chloroflexota; class Ktedonobacteria; order Ktedonobacterales; family JADMIN01; genus DASVOW01. The sequence continues at coordinate 320 of DASVOW010000960.1, read as the reverse complement.
TATCTCGGGCCTGGTATTATCGCGCTCCTCGGCGTCTACAGCTTCTTCGAAGCGATCTTCCACCGCGATATCCAGACATGGATCGCCCGGCTGGTCGTCGCGCTCGCCGTGGTAACGACATTAGTGCTGCTGCTGCAGTTCCTCGAACCGGTGGTGCTCGGCGTCGTGATACTGGTGGGGCTCTTCATCATTGTCGACAACGTGCGCGAGGTGCTAGCCTAGTGTAGCAGCTCTCACCGCGCCTCCAGCTCACATCCCATTCCGGCAACCTATAGTGACGGAACCCGCGGCACGATGGTATGTGTGCCACGGGCTCCGCC
>DASVOW010000959.1:0-14443 GCA_036383155.1 Ktedonobacterales bacterium | reverse complement strand
GACGCGTTTGATGGAATGCCAAGCTGAGCGCGCAAATCGGCTATCTCTTGGGGAGGTGTGGGTGGGAAATTATCGAGATCGACGCCGTTGTTGACTACCGTCGTCTTGTGCGGGGGAGTATAGAGATGCTGCTCACGCGCCTGACGGTTTTTTAGCGACACGCACACGATGCCGGTGAGAGAGCGTGTTATCAGATCACGGCGAAGCTTGCGCATACGGGGCAAGGGGTGCTCGGGAGCCAGGTGCTCGGTGCAGAAGATGGCGCGCACTCCTGCCAGCCGGGCAGCAAGGAGTGTCCAGACGCCGCCTTCATAGGTGGTGAGATGGAGGTGCATCACCTGAATGCGCCAGCGCCGTAGTTGTTGCCAAAGTTGTAGTGTTTCCTTTAACAAGGAGAGTCTGCCGTAGCGGCGGTCAGGGGTGATTTGGGCAAAGTGTTGGGCATCGTCGACACTTTGAGCCAACGTTGCGGCCCATGGGGCGATTTCTTCCCAGCGCGGGCAGATGGCATAGACATCGGCAGCATCGCGGCTCAGGTCGCGCGCGAGCATCTCGACGTGCTTCTCCATGCCGCCGATTGCCACGCTGTTTGTCATCAGCAGCACGCGTATGGGCGAGCGCCTGCCAGTATTTGTATGGTCAGTTTCTTGGCCTGTCTGGTGTTCTGGGACATCAGCGCCGATGTCTTGGGGCGTATGCATCATCCGATTCCTCAATGAGATGGCGAGCAAGCGTCGTAATGACGCGCGAAACGGCCTATCAAGCGCGAGGCTGAGTGCGGTGAGCTGGAGCACGAAGAATGCTACGGATACGTAGAGATAGACGGCGGCAAGCAGCACATAGAGGTACGCGAGTGGCGATGGTGTCTGCATGCGCGGCCAGAAGAAGTATTCGATGCGCTGCAACGGCAGGCAGAGGAGCAGCCATCCTACGATGGTCGCGAGGCTTAGGGCTCGCCGCGCATGGTGCGGGTGATTGTTACTGGGACCGTAGGCGAAGAGATAGATCGAGCACAACGGCACAATTAACAGCGTCAGGTAGATGTATTCGGTCAATGGGCTGATGAGAAACATCGCGAGGATGATGAGGCCTATTTCCATCAGTGAGTACACATCGCGGCGTAGAGGAGTAGGGGTAATTACGGCTAGCACACATATGCTGACGACCACCACTATAGCGAGCCAGAGGATCGTCATGACTGCCGGAGCCACGATCAGCGGACGTACATTAGGATTGATGGTCAACAGTCGCGCTAACACCCCTTTGGGTGAGTTGTTGTCTATGAATGAGACATACTGGTTTGACCAGAACTGCCAGATGAGCAGCTGGTCGGAGAATGCTTGGCGTCCCAGCCAGAGAAACGGCATAAACAGCATGGTGAGGAAGGCGATCGTCGTTGCGGCTGCGTATCGAAACTCACGCTTCCACAGGAGGAAAGGGACGAAGAGCAGAAGCGGAGGTTTCGTGACGCAGGCCAGCGCGAGGAGCAGACCGGCGATGACGCTGTGCTCGCGCTGGCGAGCGTAGAAGGCGGCGCAGACGAAGAACAGAACAAAGATGTCTGCCTGCCCCCAGTTATATTCCAGCCGGACCATGCTCAAGAGCGAGGCGCACAGCGTCAGCAGCAACACCTGGAATTGCGCGAGCCGCACCCCAGCCGTACGGACCAGGAGCGCGACTGAGCCGTAGAGCATCACCCCGTTGCAGAGACTCCAGAGCAGGAATGCTTCGCGGAATGGCAAGAAGGTGAACGGCGCCACGAGCAGGGCGAAGAAGGGCGCGTAGACATAGTAGGATGCGACGAATGGCTGCCCAGGCTGGTAGGTATATATCCAGGCAGCCACGGGCGCGAAGGGATCTATGCCGTGACGTACTGAGAGTGCGGCGTTGTAGTATGCGAAGAAGTCGCAGGTTTCGAGCGCGCTGCTGCACGCCTGGTATAGGCGCGCATATGCGAACAGCAGGATACCCAGGCAGACGAGGATGATCGGAAGCCGCCAGTCGCGGGCGTGTATCCACGCCGACGCGTGACGGCGCTCGTGCGCTGCCGTCTGAGTCTGCATCGTATTCTGCCTCCCGCCTGCTATGCCCACCTCATCTTGGGCTGTGGTAGATACCTAGCTTTTCGCCCGACGCCGACAGACGAATAGCATGTCTTTGCTTATCCAGCGCAATGGCCTGATTCTCGCCGCCCACTGATCGACCTGACGGCAGATATTTCCCGCGGGACTGAGATAGAGCCGATCCGGCCAGAGGGCGAATCCATACCAGGCCTCAATTTCGAGCCCCGCGTCCTCTACCAAGCGATGCACCTGAGAGTAGGGCATCGCGTTCACAGGGGGCCACCCGCGGAGTCTACGATAGAGTGATTTGATGCCATCCACACTCCAGCTGTTTGAATGAATGTTGAAGATGAGCTTGCCATCGGCTTTGGAGAGGCGCGATGCGAGCGAACGCATGACGAGCGTACGCATCTCCGGTTCAGTGTTGAGGAAGAAGCGGAACGCAGTGATGAGATCGTAATCGAAGTCGGCGAGATCTGGCTGAGCTAGAATGTCACCGCAGCGCAATGTGGTGTGCGAGACCTTGCGGCTGGCGAAATCCAACATCGGCTGCGAGATATCCACGCCGAGAGACTCGGTCGCCAGGCTCTCGATCACAGCGATGATTCTACCCGTACCGCAGGCGAAGTCGAGATATTTCAGACGTTCACCTGTGCTAGCTAACCTCTGCACAATCTGAATTAGATAGGGTTTGTACAGTTCCCAGACCCAACTGTCGTATCGGGCGGGATCGTAGATTTTCTCGTCGTAGTTGACTGGAATCCAGTCAGCTTGGTGCATGTCAGCATACTCGCTGACTCTCTTGGCTGGCTCAATGTGGGAAACATCACTTTGCATGGTCGTATGGGCCTCCGAGCTCAAACAGGGCGAGACGCAGTAAGGTGGGTAAGTAGGTGTTCGACATCAATCGGCTGAGAACAGCGAATAACCTTGCTTGCAAATCCTTCAAGCCAGGATGCAGTCTCGGCACGTGTAAGCGCCCATCCACTATCCAGGTCGCGCTCGCCGGCCGACTCATCAGAAGTCAGACGGCGATAGTACTGTGTCGTATAGGGTACGAATTGGGCGAGGTGACGCAGGTGTGGATAGCGAAGCACCTGGAGTTTCTGCCGCAGACTAGACTGTTGCGCAATGTCGCCCAGGTATTCACGGATGTGCCGTGTCACAATGCGTCGCATGGCAACGCTCAATGGTAGGTCGAGCCAGACAATAATGTCTGCAGCGCGAAGCAGCGCCTCCGTCCACCATAGAAACGACCCCTCAGTAATCCAGGTTGACAATGCCGCAATTCGCTCCACGTCATCCAGACGCTGTGACAACGAACGCTCCATGCGGAACGCGGGAGCTGGCCCGGCTCCCGCGATATGATCCAACTCGAACACGGGTGCATCGAGGCGCTGCGCGATCTGGCGACTCAAGGTCGACTTACCCGATCCCGGCCCCCCGATAATGTGAATCCTCGCCGGTTGGCTGCCACTTCGCTGCTCAATGGCGAGACGCATTATGGGCTCATCGGCTGTGCGCGACATCTTTCCCTCCATTGACCCTGGCCACGGTCTGCCGTGCCAAGAGGACGACGGTATGGATGGGCGACGCCAGCACCGCATACTTCACGCAGCGCAGCGCACGGGAGCGATCGCCTCGAAGGATATGCTGGTGCGCGTGATCGAGGAATTCCGCTGCATATGCCCCTCGGTGTGCCCAGATAATGCGCTGCAATTGTAGTCGTTTGTATGGCGCATAGTGTTGCGTGTGGCGCGAGAACGCCCGGAGCGAGTGCGGGAAACGACTCCAGGAAAGCGTCTCGTCGGCGTCACCGCGTTGGCGAAACAGCACTGCGACATCCTCGATGCGCCCGATTGGATAGCGGCGGGCAATCCGCAGCAGCCAATCCCAGTCCTCTTCCGAGATCAGAGAAGGATCGAAAGGCCCTATCTCACGAGCAACCGACGCCCGAACGACGACACATCCGAGCTGTGGCCAGTACGTGAGCAGATCTTCGAAGATCCAGCCAGAAGGCTTCGGATCCGGGGGGATCAACGCGCCGTACGGCACACGATTGGCGTCCGTTAGCTGGATCCGAGCGAAGACTGCTCCATATTCTGGATGCGTTTCGAAAGCGCGCAACTGGGGCGCAATATTCCCTGACAGCCAGACATCATCGTCGTCCAGAAAGGCGATGAATTCGCCGCTCGCCGCCTCAATCCCTGTATTTCGAGCAGCGGATGCTCCGCACATCTCCGTTCGTATGTAGCGAATGGGGTATGCACGGCAAACCTCTGGCGTTTCATCGGTTGAGCCATCGTCCACGACGATGACCTCCAACTCAAAGCCGCGCCGGTCCACCGCGAGCACACTCTCGATGGCTTCGCGGAGTAAGGCTGCGCGATTGTATGTGGGGATGATTACCGAGACAAGCGGCATATGTGATGTCCTACAGGTAGGCTGAGCGGGCGGCTTCACCAGCAGTATGCTGTTGTTCGACCTGTCGATCTGCCGGAGATGGCTCGGATACGGCGCCAAGGTCGGTGTAGGCTGGAATATCCAGTAGCTCAGGGATTGTGGCAAAGTCGTAGCCCTGGTCACGAAGGGCAGGGATTAGCAGCCGCACCGCCAATGCCGTCTCGGGCTTCTCGTGACGCTCGGCGTGCGTCATGCCGTCGTGGAATACGATGATGGTGCCTGGACGCACCTGTGGAAGTGTCCAGGCAGCTATAGCGTCACCTGGCGGACACGGAACTTTCCAATCGGGGGTCTCCAGGTCCCAGCGAATGATCGCCAGTCCGCGCTGGTGGAGACGGCGTGCCTCCCATGGCGTCATCCATCCCCAGGGCGGGCGATAGAGCGCTGTTCTACGCCCCAGGGTATCTTGCAGTGCCTGCACGCAATCGTCGATGTGCTCCGCGTCGCCAAATGAGACGGTGTCGAGCCTGCTGTGGTTCATCGAGTGCGCGCCGATGGCGTGGCCGGCCTGATATGCGCGGCGCACGATGTCGGGGTGCATCAGGATATTTGCCCCGATGAAGAAAAAGGTGCCGGGGGCGTGGTGCTGTTCCAGGGCATCGAGCACATCTTCAGTTCCGCCGCTGACGGGCCCATCGTCGAAGGTCAGGGCGACAATCTTGCGCTCGCGTGAGCCATGGCGATGTGCCGTGCCCAGATCACCCAGGGGCGACATGAGGACAGCGTTGCCCACCGCATCGAGCACAGGCGACACCAGCTGCTTGAGCATGCTTACTCGTCTCCCAATACGCATGTGCGCACTGCGTCGATCACGCGATCCTGCTCGGCCTCGGTCATTGTCGCGTAGAGGGGCAAGAGCAGCGTCTCGCGCGTGGCGGCTTCAGTCACTGGCAGTGAGATTTGTCCGAAGGTGTTGACATAGTATGGCTCCTCGTGGATCGCCATGACGCCGCGGCGCGTGGCGATGCCAAGGGCGAGCATACGGTCCATGACGTCCTGCCGGGGAGCAGTGCGAGCAGGATCGAGCCGCACACAGTACGACTGGTAGGTATGAGGTGCTTCGTCGGGCGCGTAGGGTGGAGTGATGCCAGGGATTTCCGCCAGCTGGGCGTTGTAGCGCTCGGCCAGTCGCTGCCGCGCCACCAGAATGCCATCGAGCTTCTTGAGCTGCTCGATGCCGATCGCGGCCTGGATGTCGGTCATGCGATAGTTGTAGCCCAACTCATCGTAGCTCTCGATGATGACGGCACTGGCGTTGTGGCGCACGAGATCCGAGACGGAGGCGCCGTGTGAGCGCAGGATGCGGGCACGGGCGGCTACGGCATCGTCATTGGTGGTGATGGCGCCACCTTCGCCGGTCGTGATCGACTTGCGTGGATGGAAGCTGAAGCATGTGATCGGGCTGATTGCGCCGATGGAACGCCCGCGATAGGTCGCGCCCAGGGCGGGTGCCGCATCTTCCACGACCTTCAAGCCGTGCCGCTCGGCGATGGCCAGGATCGGGTCAAGATCGGCGGCAAGACCGATCTGCGCGACGGGTATGATGGCCTTGGTGCGAGGGGTGATGGCTTGCTCGATCAGGTTGGGATCGATATTGTAGGTGCGAGGGTCGATATCGACGAAGACTGGACGCGCGCCGACGTAGAGCACGGCGTTGGCGGTGGCGATGAAGGTGAATGATGGAACGATCACCTCGTCGCCGGGGCCGATGCCGGAGCAGAGCAGCGCGAGATGGAGCGAGGTGGTGCAGTTGCTCGTGGCGATGACGTGCGCCACGCCCAGCCGCTCGGCGATAGCGCGCTCGAACTCTGCAACCAGCGGACCCTGTGCGATCCAGCCGGTGCGAATGGCGTGCGCGGCGGCGTTGGCCTCTTCGTCGCCAAGCAGCGGCTTGGTGATGGGAATGAGCGGGAGGCCGGCGGGCTCTGCAGTGGCGGCGTCGCCCTGTGGTAGTTTTTCGGAGGCGATGGTCATGCTGTCACTCCCGCCAGCTCGCGTACCGCGGCGCGGCGCCATGCGACGAGCTCGCGCAGCCCATCACGGATATCTACCGTTGTGCTGAAACCGATACGCTCGCAGGCGCGGGCGGTGGAGGCAAGTCGATGGCGGACGGGGTTGACCTTGCGCTCCTCACGATGCTCCGCGCGCAGTTCGGGCCGCCCCATGATCTGACACAGCATCTCGCTCAACTCGTTTAGCGTTGTCTGTGTGCCGGAAGCGACGTTGAGCGCTTCGTCGGAGGCGTCGCTCTTCATCGCGGCGATGTTGGCACGGGCGATATCTTTGACGTAGACGAAGTCCATCGACTGGAGGCCGTCGCCAAAGATCAACGGAGGCAAGCCCTGGTCGATGCGATCCATCCAGCGGATCATGACCTCGGTGTAGACACCGTGAATGTCCATGCGGGGGCCGTAGGCGTTGAAGTAGCGTAGCGCGAGATAGGGCAGGCCGAACATATCGTTGAGGCTGCGCAGCACATGCTCGTTGGCGATCTTGCCCGCGCCGTAGAGGGTACGATTGCTGTAGGGGTGGTCTTCATCGATGGGCAGATAGCTCGGCTCACCGTAAACCGAGGCGCTGGAGGCAGTTACGAGCTTCTTCACACCGGCCTCGACAGCAGCCTCGAAGACATTGAACGCGCCGTCGAACATGACAGCATGCGCTTCGCGTGGCTCGGCGGCACAGTGCGTGATGCGCAAGGCGGCTTCATGGTAGACGTAGTCCACGCCTTGCATGCACTGCTTAACGAGGTCGCGATCGCAGATGCTACCCTCGACGAAGGTGATGTTGCCACGAGACCTAGCTTCGTCGAGATTCTCGACACGGCCACGAACGAGGTTATCCAGAACGATGATCTCATCTACCCGCTCATCGATCAGCGCGTCGGCGATATGTGATCCGATGAACCCCGCACCGCCTGTAATCAATACGCGGCTTCCCGCCAACTCATATCCCATTTGCTACTCCACCCCCACGTGTTCTCGCGTCGCGCGCGACATGACTACCTAGCAGTATCGCAACATCGGCTGCGTACTCGCCATCGAACGCGCGATCTCGCGCTCGGTTGAGATCATCGTAAAACGTGATGGTTATAGAGTTGGTCGCAGTGCGGTGGTGATTGTGTTAAGCCTACTGAGTTGGGCGGGAATACTCAGCGGCTCATAGCGAGAGGGCGGCTTCGGCGGCGAGCCAGAAGAGTGTCTCGCGGACGTCGTGCGTCTGCCAGTGACGTGAATTCCATGTCTCGGTGGCAACATCATCGCCGCCATAGAGCAACTGGCCAAAGCGCACATTGCGGAACTGGGCGACGGCGAAGAAGGCAGCAGCCTCCATATCGACGGCGATGCAACCTTCGGCGCGGCGACGGCGGACCTTTCCAGGCGTCTCGCGGTAGATGGCATCGGTGGTCCAGGTCTTGGTCAGGAGGTATTCGACATTGTTGGCCTGGAGGGTGCGCTCGATGGCGGCGACGGCCTCGGGGCTGGCGCTGACTTCGCGCGACGGAGGCAAGTAGTGGTAGGACGTTCCTTCGTCGCGGATGGCGCTGGTGGGAATGAGCACGTGGCCGACGGCGATGGCGCTATCGAGGACGCCAGCACCGCCGCAGCCGATGAAGGTGCGGCAGCCGAGGGCGATCACCTGTTCGAGCATAGCGGCGGCGAGCGGGGCGCCGACGCCGGGGTGGAAGACGGCGAGACGCTGGCCCTCATGAGTGAGCTCGTAGACGGGATGTGTGCCGATCTCGCTGCGCAGGTGGCGGATGACGCGGGCCTCGTGCTGCTGCGTGAGGCGTGTGATGACATCCTGGAAGAAGCAGACGACAGCGCGTTCGGGGATGTCGATCGGCTTGATGAGACGCTTGGGCTCCAGCACAGCCTCAGGGGTGTCATCAAATTCGAGGATAGGGTGGCCGCGTTGCTCGCTCTGATCGTCTTGCATCGACATATCCTCCGCATAACGTGGGCTGCCTAATGCCAGTCATTATATGCTGAGGCAGAGCGGATGCGCGCAGGACAGGCAATGCGAGATGAGCGATGTGCGGGACTTCTCAGTCGCACTGTTTGTACGGAAAGTGACGTGTCTTGTATGCGCTAACCGATCCAGTCTTGCCACTGTTGGGGCAGGGGCTTGCGCAGCCCTTTGAGGTAGATGCTGGCTTTGCCGTAGAAGATCAGCAGCGCCTCGTTGTAGATGGCGATCTGTACGGGCGGCAGTACGGTGAAGCCGCCGCCGCGGTCGATGGTGCGTTTGGCGCAGTCTTCCTCGGAGATGGCCTCGATGGCGGCGCGCAGGTCACGGTCGAGATCGGCGTACCAACTCGTGAGGGCGGCGACGCTGCGCTCAAGCTGTGGATCGGGGTTGTGGTAAGAGAAGTCCTGGGTGAAGGTCTTAAACGATTGGATGTAGGAGTATTCGGTGTCGCCGATCTCGCGGCAGAGCCCACCGAGGGACGGCGTGGCGTCGCCCGCGACGCGATATGCGAGATCGCCGTCGGTGAGAATCTCCATCAACTGGCCGCGGAGCGCCTGATAGTTCTGGAAGAGCGGATAGTAGTCCTTGATGATCGAGTTCATGGCGTTTTCTCCCGTCGCAATCGGCCTTGGAGCCGGGACGCAGCCGTGAGCGCGTTGAGTCGCCGCCGGTCGTGTCTGACGATGCGCCTGCGGCGGGTGCGATCACGTGAGGCATCCGCATTTCATCTGCCACGCTTCGTCCCATTTGTGGGTGATGGGTGGCAGAGTATGACGGCGGCACCAGTGAACTGATCAATGAGGGGTCAGTAGCGCGCTTCGATGCCGAGCGGCTCAAGGGTGCGACGCGGGACGTAGATCGGCTCGGAGAGGCGCTCGCGGCTGGCGCGATCGTCGAGAGGGCGGCGCCCGGGCAGGTAGGCTTCCATCGCGCGTAGCACATTGGTGTAGACCTGCTGCTGCTCGTGGATGATGCCCATGGGGCCGATGTCCCACCATTCGCGCGGGGTGAAGTAGGCCGAGACCTCCGCCTCGGGCCCGAAACGCCCGAACCACTGGATCAGGTGCAGGTTGTCGGACTGGGCGAGCCAGAGCGCGAGGTCCACCAATTCGGGGTTGCCGGTGAGGCGAGCTACGCCAAAGGTGTGGATCATGAGCTGGAAGACGGCCTGCTGCGCCGCGTTGCCCAGGAAGAACTCCATGCCGCCGCTGCCCGCCCATGTGGTGGGGAAGATCGGCAGCGGCAGGTGAAACGCCTGGCCGCTGAAGCGTTGCAGCGCCTCGCTCGGCGTGAGGAAGCCGACGCCACGGCGGGTAAGCTCCTCCGGCAGCCGGTCGATGAACTCGAAGATGCCACTGTCGCGGCGGTGATGCTCGCCGAAGGTTTCGAAATCCCAGCCGATGAAGACGAAATCGCCCCACGTCGAGCGTAGCCAATCGGCGTAGCGCTCGGCGTAGAGCGGGAAACCCTCCCAGGTGCGGTTGGAGAAGCGGTAGCCGACATCGTCGCTGAGGTCGAGGTGACGGCAGAAGAGCTTGGTCTTGCCGCCGTAGTGATAGAGGTGCGTCGGCTCGCGCCAGCCCATCACCCAGGGACGCCCGTCCATGAGGGCAGCATCGAATCCCGCCTGCTCCACCGCGTCGTAGATCGAGGCCGACATGCACATCTCGGTCGTGTCGGTGATGCGGGGGCGCTTGCCAAAGATGCGCTGGAATTCGTCACGCATCCAGCGCATGCGCTCGATGAAGAGGGGCATGTCGAGCAGGAAGACGAAGCTGTGGTAGGGCTCGACGCCGATCAACTCGACGTTGGGCTCGGCCACTAGCTCCTGAAAAAGCGCCAGCAGATTGGGGTCCCACTGCTGCGCCTGGCGCAGGAATGAGACGGAGAAGCCGATGGAGAGCTTCATCCCGGAGCGCACCAGCTTGAGGAATTGCTCCGTCGCCGGGTAGTAGCAGGTGTTGGCAACTTTGCGAAAGTAGCGCTCGTTCATACGCTCGTCGAAGACACAGCGCACGATATCCTCGACTGTGGCGCCGCTTGGAATGGGCTGCGCGGGCAGCTTGATGCGGCGCGGCTGATGGACAACGGTATAGATCACCACCTCAGTCGCCATATACTCTTGCCTCTTTGTCGCGTCTGACGGCGTATCCTGACGCCTATCAGGGTCTATGCCAGCACGATGCTCTGCTTGCGAGCCAGGTAGCCGAGCTTGCCGACGAGATTGTCGATGACCTCTTCCCAGGTGAACTCGGAGGCGGTGCGCTTGCCGGCGGTGCGGATCTTGTCGCGTTCCTCCGGGTGCTGCGTCATGTGCAGCAGGTAGCCGACAATCTCGTCGGGATCGTCAGTCTCAAGGGCAACGGCATTCTCGAAGGAGATGGCGTAGTCTTCGCCGGTCGAGCCAGTGAAGGCGATGCCCTCCGCTGCCATCACCTCAAGCCCAACGAGGCCGAACGGCTCGTGGCCGCTGTTGGCGAGGGTGGCATCGGCGGCGGCGTAGCAGAGGCGCACGAAGTCGGCGGGCACGAAGAAGCGCAGGTTGTAGATGTCGGCCTCGCCCGCGTTGTAGAGCAGGTCAATGCACTCCTGCGGGGTAGGGCGCCGCGCCTCCACATCACAGACGTTGAGGCCGAGATGTCGGGCGCGGTTGAGCACTTCGCCGCCGTGTGGCTCGATGCCGCCACGAATCACCATCGAGACTGGGTGCCCGCTGTACTTCAGGCGGGCGACTGCCTCAACAGCCATCAGCCAGCGCTTGTCGGGGTCGAAACGGCCGATCTTGAAGAGGAAGAGGCGGTCGGGGTCGCCCCGGCGCATCACTTCGCGCAGGGTCTGCTCCTGTTGCGAGCCGACGGGTTCGAGGTAGCGACTGGGGATGCCGTTGGGGATGACCAGGGGGTTGACGTTGTACTGCCAGAGCCGGTGCTTCATGTAGCGGCTGACGGTGGTGATGGTGGACGAGTAATTCAGCCGGCCCCAGTTGATGCGGTGCAGCGACATCACGCTGTTGCAGTTCCACATGAGGATGCAGCGGTGCCGCAGGTTGTGCCAGTGGAGCAGGTCGGAGGTGCGCGAGATGGCTTCGGCGGTATGCCAGTCTTCGCCGATGATCACCACCATCTTGCCCTGTGCGACGGCTGGCGCGGCGATCTCCTGATAGACATGGTAGGGAACTGACTCGTTGTAGTCGTAGAGCTTGTGCTCCTCGCCGTCGTAGACGCCGCTGGGGTAGTATTTGCTGATCCACTGGCTCCAGCGCTTGAGGTGCAGCTTGCCGTTGATCAGGGTCTCGACGGCGGGCTTCTCGGGGTCGCCGACGAAGATCAGGTGCGTCTCGTAGCCAAGCTGGGCGAGCGATTCGGTGAACTCTGTGACGCGCGTGCCGAGGCCGCCAGCGGTGGAATAGACATCGGGTCCCTCGAAGGAGAGGGAGACAAAGACGGTGTTTTCCGGTGAGATACGACCGTTGCGATGCGGCACCGTGACTTCGGGTCCGGCGGCGGTCGCGGGGGGCTCAGCGGGCTGGGTGAGACCGGTAGTGGGGGTAGTGGGGGCATCGCTGGGTGGCGCGGGACTGGGTGGCGCGGGACTGGGTGCGGCGGGAGCGGCAGAGGAAGCTGGTGCGCTCGCGGGGGCGCTGGTGCGCGGCGCGGTGGCGCGGCGACGGTGCACCGGTGGGGCGGGCTCGGCGGGAGCGATGGGCGCAGGGGAGGCGGCCTCGGTAGCATCGGTGGACGGCTTCGCCGGAGACGTTCGTTTCCGCGTCGGCGTGGTGGGTGTGGCGGCGGGAGCGGGCGTGCTGGCTCGGGTGCGGCGACGGGTGGTGGGGGTGGCGGTTGCTCCGTTTGGCGATATGGTGTTGGGTGTGGTTCCGTCTGCCATGCTCATTCCTTCCTGCTGGTCACGTTTCTGCACGGTATTACCCTCTTGATGCCTCGTGATTGGCGTGTTGATTCCGGTGTTGGGTGTATTGTGTCCGGGCTGCCTGTATGTTTGTATGTTGCGCGGCGTTGTGCTGCTGGTCGTGTTGGGTTGACGGGGTGCGGGCCGGCGACAGCGACGAGGACCGCGAGTGAGGAGACTGGCTGCGTCGCCAGATGGTGTCTATCGCCATACACTATGCCACACAAACCTGACAGATCGGTATAGAGCAGCACGAACTGGGCCACTTCGCGCCTGTACAGTGGCGCTCGTATGCTCGCCATAGTGGGTGTGGTATTCTGTGCAGAGTGTCTTCTCGCAGGCTTAGACGGCTCGCGGCGTGGCGAGGTCACGCGCGGGGCGCTTTGAACGCAGTGTGTGCTGGCGAGCGTGAGAGCTCTTGGTCGTTGCTCAGGCGCGGGTGATGAAGCGAGTCCCGGAGGGGTGGCACTCCAGTCAGTCGCGTTTCGATATGCGATAGGTTTGGTGCCATGGTTCCCAGCGACTTTACCAACTACTTCCTGGCGAGCACGGGCGCGGGCGCGGCACTCGTCGGCCTGCTCTTCGTGGCGGTCTCGGTGGCACCGGAGCGTATCTTCGGGCGCAATGCTCTGCCGGAGCGGCAGGTAGTCGCGGCAAGCGCATTCTCGGCACTGGTCAATGCGTTCGTCGTCTCGCTGGCGGCACTGATCCCCAAGATGAATGTTGGCGGCGTGGCAATCGTCATGGGCGCGTTGGCACTTTCCAGCACGGTGCAGCAGATACGCAGGCTCTGGGACCGCCGCATCGACGTATTGCATCTCGCGAGGCGCATGACGCTGCCGATGACATCCCTGGTGATCTATGGGTTGGAAATCGTCTTGGGTATGTCATTGATTCAGCATGGCATGACAGTCGAGCCGATGTTTTCGCTGTCGGTCCTCCTGCTGGTGATCTATGGAGTCGGCTTGACACGCGCCTGGCAGTTGTTGGGCGCGCCACGTAGCGGGGTATTTTCGTGGTTGCTCGATCCACTCATGAATGTCCGCGAAGATGAGGAGCAGGCGCCAGCACAAGGGAGTGCCAAACCAGATGTGAATGGCCGATTGCCTCAGAGTGCGCCAGCGGGAGCGCAGCCGCGCCGAGATGCGGGCGAGCCGGGCGCCTGACGCTTTGCCCCAGGACATCTCACTCTGCCCTCTCCTCATGCGCGGGAGGGGGCATTTTTTCTAGCTGCGTTCCCTTGGACGGAAGGGGCTGCGCGGCGAGGCTTGGGGCTACGAGCAACTGTGTCAGGTGGAGCTGCGAGTGGTGATGATCTGATAGGCGAGGCGCAGGCCTTCAAGGATCAGGTTGGGGTTGACGACGTCGATGGTGGGGGTGACGCGGGCCATGCTTTCGGCGAGGCCGCCGTGGGCGATGACGCGGGCGCGCTCGCCCTGGGGGATCTCGGCACGCAGGCGAGCGACGAGCCCTTCGACGAGGCCGACGTGACCGTAAACGATGCCGGATTGCATGCTGTGGACGGTGTTTTTGCCGAGGGCAGTGGGTGGGGGCGTCAACTCGACTTGATAGAGGCGGGAGGCTGCGCTGGCAAGGGCCTCGGCGGAGATGCCCAGGCCAGGGGCTATGGCGCCGCCAAGGAAGTCGCCCTCGGGGGAGACGCAGTCGAAGCTGGTGGCGGTGCCGAACTGGATGACGATGGCGGGGCCACCGTAGATGCGGTGGGTGGCGAGGGTGCTCATGATGCGGTCGGTGCCGGTCTCCCAGGGGTTGTCGACGAGCAGGCGGACGCCCAGGTCGATCTGGTGGGTGACGACGATGGGCTCGCGGTCGAGGTAGCGGGTTGCGAGCTCCTGGAAGACGGGCGTGAGCGCGGGGACGACGCTGGAAATGATGACGGCGGAGATGTTTTCCAGGCGCAGCCCAGCGTGGCGGCATAGCTCGGCGAGCAGCATGGCGTATTCGTCAGTGGTCTTCTCACGGTTGGTGGCGATGCGCCAGCGGGCGCGGAGGGTGTCGCCGTGGAGCGGGTAGAGGCC
>DASVOW010000958.1:0-1856 GCA_036383155.1 Ktedonobacterales bacterium | reverse complement strand
GCAACCAGCGTGGCACTCCACCGCGCGACAGCATCACTACGCCTGTCATAGCAAGACTCGCGAGGACAACCCAACAGAGTACGCCAAGAGCGAGGTAAGCCAGGGGCAGTGGCAGAAACTCCCATAACGTCCCGAGCGTCTTTGGCGGCACGCATACATCATCCAGCCTGCACTCCAGATAGTCCACCTGCACGACATTCGGGACAGCGAACAGCCCGACAACCAGACAGATCGCGCTCGCCATGCAGTATCCGGCCAAAGCCCAGCGCCGTTGAGTACTCGATGGCATCTTGAAGCAGCCCCCTACACATCACACATCATACAAGCACAGTATGCCGGCCGGCACATTCTACACCACCCGACGCTTCCACCGTTTCCATCGGCTCCATACTTGCGATGCTCTTGACGCACCTCTCTCTCGACGGTACAATTCATATACCGACCGGATAGTATGCAAACAACAAAGGAAGAGTGACGACCATGGCAGTTGAGAAGACAGAGACACATGAGTTCATCGTCACAGGCGAGCCGGCCATCATCACACGTAGCGCGGCCGGCAACCTCACCATCACTGCCGGGCCCGACGGGCAGGTACACGTCCAGGTGACCAAGCGCGCGCATGGAGGCATCCTCGGCCATGCTGACGAGCACGATCTCGACAAGGTGCATGTCGACGTAAGGCAGGCGGGCAATCGCATCACCGTCGAAGCCGACAAACGCCCCTCCTCCCTGCACGGCAAGCACATCACCATCGACATCGAGATTACGGCGCCCAGCCAGAGCGCGCTCGATCTGCGGCTGGCCGCAGGCAATATTACCATTCGCGGCATTAGCGGCCTCATCTCAGCCAAAGTGGACGCCGGCAATATGGACCTCACCGATGTCATGCTCGCCGACCGTTCACAGCTTAGCGTCAACGCAGGCAATCTCACCGTCCGGGGGGCGCTCGCCACTGGCGCCTCGCTCGATGCCCAGGTCAACGCCGGAAATGCGCGCTTTACCTTGCCGCGCGAGACGGCGGCCTATCTCGACGCTCGCGCCCAGGCTGGCAACGTCCACGTTCCCGACTGGAACGTCAGCATCACGCGCAACTTCGCCACACAGGCCGCGTATGGTCCCCTTGGCGCCAACCCCGCCGGCACACTGACCATTCGCGTGAGCGCCGGGAACATCACCGTCGAGGGCGCCTGACCTCACAGCCACATGTCACGAGGTGGGCAGACTCCCGACCCCGACATCTCCCGCCCTGGCTCACGCCCGATCATTCCGATCAGCCCGAGCGCGCCGCATTCCGGCAAGCGCGGGCAACAGCGTCGCGAAGAGGATGATCGCGCCACCGAGCAGCGTGCGCCCGGTGGGAATCTCATGGAGCAGGAGCAGCGCAAAGAGAATTCCCCAGACCGGCTCCAAGCTGGCGATCAGGCTCGCGAGCTGTGCCGTCACACTGCGCAGCCCTTCGATGAAGAGCGTATGCGCCAGCGCCGTGCAGACTAGCCCCAGCAGCGCCAGCAACATCTGCGTGCGCCACGTAAAGAGCGTCGCTGGATGCACCACCAGCAGCACAGGCATGAGCACCAACGCCGCCGTCCCATCCTGGTAGAGGCTGATGGCAATGCTGGGGTAGTCTCGCCCTAGCAGCCGGTTCATCACCGAGAGCACCGCGAACGTCGCCCCTGCGAGCAAGCCCCACAACACCCCCACGGTGTCGCTATTGTGCAGGCTCGGCGACGGCACGAGCAAATAGACGCCGACCAGTACGATCCCCGCCGCCACGATCTGCACGCGGCTGGGCCGCTGCCGCAGCACCAGCGGCTCGATGGCCGCCGTAAACAGTGGAAAGCTGGAAAACGACAGCA
>DASVOW010000957.1:0-1523 GCA_036383155.1 Ktedonobacterales bacterium | reverse complement strand
AGCGACGCGTGGTGGCAGCAGTTCCGCACTGCCATCAAGTCCATCGACCCAGAGGCCATCTCCGTCGGCGAGCACTGGGGCGACGCCAGCCAGTGGCTGCTCGGCGATTAGCAGGACGGCACGATGAACTACCTGTTCCGCGATGCCGTCATCAACTTCTTCGACAAGGGCGGCATCGACCCCGATACCGGCCACGACAACCACGAAGCCTTCACGCCGAGCTAGTTCGACGCCCACCTGCAAAAAGTCCTCGAAAACTATCCGCAGGCCGCCGTCTACTCCTCTATGAATCTCGTAGATTCCCACGATACCGGCCGCATCCTCTGGGAGCTTGGCGACACGACCGGCTCCTCCGCCGCCCAGATCGCGCAAGCCAAGCAAACCCTGCGCCTGATCGCCCTCTTCCAGATGACCTGGGTAGGCGCCCCGACGATCTACTACGGCGATGAGGCTGGCCAGACCCAGAGCACCTACGACAGCGGTAGTGGCCCGCGCGTCGATCCCGGCGACCGCCGCACGTTCCCCTGGGACCACCAGGATACATCGCTCCAATCGTGGTATAGCCAGTGGATCCACGTGCGCCAGCAAAACGAAGTCCTGCAGTCCGGCGCAGAGCAGACCCTGCTCACCGACGACGCCAACCGCGTCTTCGCCTTCCAGCGACGCGACGATAGCAGCATGGCGCTCGTCATCCTCAACGATGACACTGCCAGCAATGCCCACACCGTCACCCTCACCGTGAGCAACGTTGGAAACGGCGCCACCTTCACCGATGCCGCCAACGGCGAGCAGTTCACAGTCTCCAATGGACACGTCACTGTGCCCGTAAACGGCCTCAGCGGTCGTGTGCTGCTTGCCCGCGGCGCGCAAGTACGCCGCCCCGCCGTCCCTCAAAACGTCCAGGCGTTCCATCTCAACGGCGCCAACGCCTTGCAATGGAGCGCAGTCCAGTCCTCTGACCTCGCCGGCTACGACATCTACCGCTCCAACATCGCCAACGGACTCTACACGAAGGTCAACGCCAGCCCGGTCACCGGCACATCCTACACCGACCCAGGAACCGACAACGCACAGACGTACTACTACGTCGTCCGCGCCGTCAGCAACCAACGCGTAGAGAGTCTCGATTCAGCCGTCGCGAAGCCCGTCGTCCGCATCACCTTTGCGGGCAACCTGAGCCCCGCGACGCTCACGGCGACCCTCAATGTACAGTCGGACGCCATCACCGCCACAGTGACCGCCCCCGGCAGCACAGATCAGCCCGGCCAGGGACCATGGATCACCGCGCAGATCGGTTATGGATCGAACGGCAGCAATCCCAACGGCTGGACCTCCTGGACGGCGATGAGCTACCAGGGCAAGTCCTCCGATGGGCAGTCCGATGTCTATAGCTCCGCCACCACGCCCGAGGCGCTCGGCACCTCAGCATTCCTCGCCCGCTTCAGCGGCGACGACGGCGGCACCTGGACCTACGCCTATGTGGATCACTCCACCACTCCCGGCAGCCTCACAGTCAGTGCTGC
>DASVOW010000956.1:0-7134 GCA_036383155.1 Ktedonobacterales bacterium | reverse complement strand
CAAACGTGAGCATACTGCCTGCGACACCCTGCTATAGAGCAGTAGCGCCGCGCGGCATCATCCATCGTTCGTCCCAGTTGGCCTACCTGTGGCCTTCACGGCGACGCCTCAAGTTCGGCCACAGGTAATGCAGGCTACCATTACATTGTCATCATGTAGAGGAACAGCAGAGTATGAGCACAGACGATTCAGAGCAACCAGGAGACCTGGCGCCTTCACACGACAGCACCACTCACGAGCCCGGCGAACAGACGCCCCTCCCGCTGGAGAGCGCACCCATTCTCACAGACACAGATGGAGCGCCTGCAACAACAACACCAGAAACGCCATCACCCGCACCACACATGACACCAGCGGTAGACGTTGCGCTCCCCGGACCGGCCCTACAGGAAGAGCAACCATCCGAAGAACCACCGACACTCGTCTATATGGGCGCCTCCCAGGCGACACCCACACAACCACCATCCACCGTCATCGCACCCTCCGCACCCAACACGCCCACCCCGCCGCCGCTGCCCGAGGTCATCGCCGGTCAACCTCCCACGCAACAACGGCGTGGTCGAATCCGCAGCTTGCTTGTCGTGATTTCGGCAATCTGTATCGTCGCCTTGCTCGCCAGCGGCTCATATCTCCTCTTCAACCTGCTCAGCTCCCATACCGAGGGCGATGTCGCCCACATCGTACCTTCCAGCACCGTTGCGCTCGTCTCAGTCGATCTCGTCGCCGCCGCCGCCCACGGTCAGCGCATCACCCTTGGCGACCTCGGCAACGCAACCGGACAGAGCGGCACAGTCCAGCTTCTGACGGGGCTGGACTGGGACAAAGACATCCTCCCCTGGGTGGGGCGCGACATGGCCCTCGCCATCTTCCAGCGCCAGCCGCCCTATAGATCGCCCAACGGCAGCCAGGGAACATCGGCAACCAACGTCAACGACACGATCG
The DNA here is from genome assembly GCA_036383155.1 of Ktedonobacterales bacterium. Taxonomy (GTDB): domain Bacteria; phylum Chloroflexota; class Ktedonobacteria; order Ktedonobacterales; family JADMIN01; genus DASVOW01. Next base: position 6,192 of record DASVOW010000956.1, on the reverse strand, counting down.
GCGCTGCCCTCCTGCTCCAATCGCGCGACGACGCTGCCGCGCAGGCCGCCATACGCAAAGCCGCGAACTACCAGCAAAGCCAGGGATTTACTCTAGTCTCGCTCGACTACCACGGCCTAACGCTCTACCACACCTCGCTCCTTCAGGGCGATGAATCGGGCACGACGCTCGCCGCTGGAAAAGGCTGGGCAATCATCGCCGGCGACCTCCCGGCCGCACGCGTCCTCGTCGACAGACTGACCGGCAACAGCAGCGCGACCGATACCCTGGCGGCGACGAGCGCCTATCATGACGCCGTAGGCTCGTTGCCGGCAAACCGCTTTGGTACGCTCTTTCTCAATACCCGCGCGCTCGTGAAGGGCTTCGTCTACGGCGGGTCCTCACAGACAGAGATGGCCAGCGCCCTCGCCAACACCTATCCCGTCGCAGTCGGCTACCTCATGTGGACCTCAGACGGCCTGCGTGCGCAGCTCACGTTCCCCTCCGCTCGCAATCTCGCTGTCGGCTCACTCTCGGGCGACACAACCACACTGGCGAATCTCACTCCCGCGGACGCATTCGCCTATGTCGGAGTTGCAAATGTCGGCGCGATGCTTCACGCCCAAAATACCCTGACGGTAGAGGGCACTCCCGCGACCGGCACGGCGACATCCTTCTTCGGGCTTGTGCCCACCGATCCGGCGTTGCAGCAGCCCGCGGCGATCTCGCTGATCGGTGAGCCACAGGGGGCGACCGGCTACCTCGCGCTGCTCAATGCTCCCGATCGAGCCGACGCCCTCGCCATGGTGGGGCAAGCCGCCGAGCAGCAGCACTGGACGTCCAAGACAACCACTGTTGACGGGAGGAGCGTCACAGCATACTACGCGAAGCTCCCGCCAGCGCAGACCACTGCAAACGTGACCACCGACGCCGAGACGACAAATGCGGCCACTACCCCACCCATGCAGCTCGTAGGCATGGACACCTGGCTGGATAACATACTGATCTTCGCCAGCGACACGACCGTCATGGCAGACGCCATCCACACCATCCGCGACCACGCCCCCAACCTCGCCACGAATACTCGCTTCCAACAGCTTGTGCGCGAGGCTCCAGGCGGCGCATACGCGACCACCTTCCTCGATCTATCGCGTGCCGCCACCTCGGGCGACGCCGTCACGTCGGTGATGGCCGCCGGACTCGCCGCACGCATTCCGGCCCTCCTGGTCACGCACGTGTGGAACGACAACCACTACCAGGCGACAGCTGATCTGCTGCTGCCGAAATAAGCCGTCCCCACCAAAAGTAAGCACCAAAAGTAAAAACCACGCCCACGGGTGGCGCGCAACATGCACTCTTTCTCACCTGAGCGAATGTCTCTCTTTGGTGAGAAGGAGAAATGACAATGGCGAGACGAAGACGCGGGCGTCGTATGCCCTGGCTGACGCTGATCGCGCTCGCTCTGGTGGAGCGGTGGATGGCGCGTGGGCGGGGAGGGCGGGATGGCCGGGGATACTATCCCCGCACGAACAACCTTGCCCGTTTTCTCGTGCTCGAGCGTCTCGGCTACTATTCGCCCTGGCTCATCGGCCTGCGGTTCTTGGCAGGCGTGTTCCGCAGACGCGACGGCGGTGGCCCGATGGTATAACGCAGATTGGCCGCACGAGCGCATCTCTGCCTGCTATTCACCTCGCCTCGTCGAGCAGGCGGAGATAGCGCGGCGGAACGCTGTCGATGAGCCAGACTCCATTATCCGAGCGATAAAAGACATGGCCGTCGGCATGCATCACCGCCGCATCCACAGAGAACACCACCGGCGGCCCATGTCTCTTCCCCACCAGCATCGCCGTCGCGACATCAGGCGACAGATGGACCTGGTGCCGCCGCATCTTGCGCAACCCCTCCCGCAAGATCGGCTCGACAGTCTTCCTGCCGGTCCCATGATACAGCACATCCGGCGGCGTAGCCGGATCAAGTTGCAGATCGACCGCTACACTGTGCCCCTGCTTGGCGCGGATACGCTTGCCACTCTCGTCAAAGCCAAACCGCTGCTTATTGTTGCGCGCCACCACCTCATCCAACTCCGCACGGGTGATGGGCATACCCTCGCGGGTGCACGCTGCCAGCAATTCCTCTACCGCTACCCACCCTCCAGGCTCCAGCGCCAGCCCGAGCCGCTGCGGCTGGTGACGTAGACACAAGCTCAAGTACTTACTGCTGCGCACCATGCGCGCCTCATCCATCCCCACACTCATCCCCCCGCATCCGCGGTAAAAAGCCCCGCCTCACGCAAGTGCGAGATATCGTTGAGAGCAAACACCATCCGCGCGGGCCCCTTGACCCGCACCACCGAGATCGACGTATTAACCGCCGGAAAGAAGTAATCCCGCTCTATCCCAAGGATCGTGGCAATATACGCATTGATCGACCCGCCGTGGCTGACGATGGCAATCCGCTCACCCGCATGCTCTTGCGCCAGCCGCTCCACCGCCTCGCTCACCCGCGCGCGCAGCGCCTCCGACGCCTCCGCCCCTGGAATGCTCGCCCACTTCCCCGACGTAACGGCAATCACCGCAATCTCGCGCAGCCGTTGGCGCAGCAATTCGGCCACCTCCTCCGGCGATGTCTGCTCGTCCCCATTGACGCCAATCGGACCCAGCATCACCTCGCGCACCCCCGGCTCGATCCGCACCTCCAGCCCCTGCGCGTCGGCCACATACCTTGCCGTCTGCACCGCCCGGCCAATCGGGCTACTATAGACCGCCGCCAGTGGCGTTCCCTTCATCCGCTCGCCGAGCGCCTGCCCCTGCCGTCGCCCAAGCTCACTCAAAGCCTGCTCGTCATACCCCCCGCCGACCACCTCATCCGCGCCCGGCAACGCATCCGCATGCCGGATGAGATACACCTCCGTCGCTCCACGTTTGAGACTGAGAAACGGATCATCTATCTCAGCCCCGGCGGCAGGCACCACAGGCTGCGCTATTTCCTCTGCTGACATCGAATACTTCACCTTTTATTCTGATTATTCTACCGCGTGCCCTTTGCATTGACGCCCACTCGCCTGAAGCCCGCTACCAGCCCTTCCCAAGCGTAGCACCCGGGCCAGCGAGTGCATCCAAAATCTTCTGGCGGAAGTCATGAGCCACGCCAAATTGCATGAGTGCAAGCGCACGATCGTTACACTGCAGCGCCTCAGCATATCTTCCCAGGTTATAGAGCATCAGCGATTGGTTATGCCACATCCAGGGATCGTTCGGCGCAAGGCTGACAAGCTGTCCATAGAGAGCTAGCGACTCCTCGTAGCGTTTGAGTTGCTGCAAGAGTAGCGCCTTATTCGAGAGTGCGATATACGCCTCCTCAGGGCTGGGAGGATGTGCCAGCGTACGATCAGTACAGGCGATCGCATCTTCTATTCGCCCGCGTTGCTCGAAGATCAGTTGCTCTGCGTTTGGGATACGCGGATGCTCAGGTGCGACACGCTTGAGAATCGCCAGCGTCTGCTCGGCAAGCGACAGCCACCGCGGATCAGCACATCCCGCCAGTAGCTTCGTCCGAATCACCAGCAGATCCGGCTGAAATGGCTCGTGATACTGAGCGCGCGCCAGGAAGCGCAATCCCTGCCGCAGCCCAACTGGCGCCCAGACACGATTGCGCAGGAAGGCCAACCGGAACATGATCTCGGCGGCGCCGATGTAGCAAAATGGCTTAGGCATCGCCGCGAACGTAGCGATCGGTCCATCGAACTTGCTCCAGTCACCCGCCACCCGCCGCACCTGCGCCACCGTGCGGTCGAATGTCTGGCGCACCTCCGACCCTGTGATGCGCACGTACTCGCCCCACGCTACAGCAGCCATATCACGAGCGTACTGCTCCACCCGGCGCGCATCCTCAGCGCTCACACCAGTCACCTTGGCTGGTAGCGGCGGGATCGGTAAGAGTTGCCCGGTAGCCTGAAGCTCTTTCACTCGCTGATCGGCGATCTCGCGAACCCCACGATGAGCACGGCCGATACGTATGGTATACACCATCACCACGATACCCAATGCCACGCAGATGATGCCGCCAATGAGCAGGCTGAGCGCCTCATTCGCAGATGTAGCAGCCTCTCGACCAGCCTGAATGCTCGCATAGCCCACCAGACAAAACGCGCCAAACACCAGGAGAACGCTCGTCAGCGCCCAGCGACCGGCCTGAGACTCCAACAGCTTGCCCGCGATAAGTCGAACAAGTAACCGCATAGTATTCATCCTTCAGCGAGTGTTCCGAATAGTAGCGGGCATACGAGAAAATACCGCTTCACCTTCTATCGGAAGCCAAACTCGTTAGTATCATTTCAAATAACGAATGAAACGCTGGAGGTAAAACAATAGCCGGAAGCTCGAATGGAACCCGTAGCCCCCTATACGCAGAACGGCTGCCACCCGTTACCGAGCGACAGCCGTTGCAATGAATAGACTCGCGTGTTGCGGTTAACGCGCCCGCTTCGTCCGTTGTGTCGGATACGCCGAGCTATGCGTGCCAGGGCGCACCAGATCGCGCACCACCTCTTTGATATGCCCGCTGGAGAGCCCATGTAGCTCGCGCAAGATCGCCGGCGCCCCATGCTCGATAAACGTGTCTGGCAGGCCGATGATCTTCAGCCGCACATCATGCAGATCGTGCGCGTGCAGCAGTTCCGCCACGGCGCTGCCGAAGCCCCCCGCCACCAGAGCATCCTCCACCGTGACGAGGCAGCCCGTCGTCCGCGCCAGCCGCAGGATCAGCTCCTCGTCCAGCGGCTTGGCCCAGCGCGCATTCACCGCCACCGCGCGGATGCCTTCCTCATCTGCTAGCTCGCGCACCGCATCGAGCGCCGGATAGACCATATTGCCGAAGCCCAGCACGGCGCACTCAGAGCGCTCGATCTCCTCCTCTGGCGTCAGCAGCTCCGCCTTGCCAACCGGCAGCGCCTGATAGTCAGCATCAATGTCGACGCCCACGCCACTGCCACGTGGATAGCGCAGCGCCACCGGACCATCCATATACAGCGCCGTGTAGAGCATATGGCGCAGCTCGTTCTCATCCTTCGGCGCCAGCACATGCATGTTCGGCATCATGCGCATAAACGCGATGTCGAAGACACCATGCTGCGTCTGCCCATCCTCGCCCACGATACCCGCGCGATCCATCGGCAGCACCACATGCAGATTCTGCACGCACACGTCGTGAATCACCTGATCGAAGGCGCGCTGCATAAACGTGGAATAGATCGCCGCCACCGGGCGCATCCCCTCAGCGGCAAGCCCCGCCGCGAACGTCACCGCGTGCTGCTCGGCGATGCCCACGTCAAAGTACCGCTCCGGAAGCGCCTTTTGCAGCTTGTAGAGCGAGGTACCCTCAGCCATAGCCGCCGTAATGCCCACCACCGTCTTATCGCGCCGCGCCAGATCCACCAGCGCATCGGCGAATACATCCTGATACTTTGGCGGCTCGCCCGCCTTCTTCTTCATCTCGCCGGTGACCGGATCATACGCCCCCGGCCCGTGGAACTTCGTCGAGTCGGCCTCCGCGTAGTCACAGCCGCGCCCCTTCTGGGTGATCACCTGCACCATCACCGGGCCGCCGATCTCCTTGGCCTTTTCAAACACCTCGATCATCGCGTGCGTATCATGCCCATCGAAGGGGCCGAGGAACGTGAAGCCCAGCTCCTCGAAGATGACTCCCGTCCGGCTCGGCAGCACAAACTCTTTCGCGCTGCGCGTCGTGCGGTTATACATCTCTTTGGCAAGCTCACCGCCCGGCACATGGTCGAGCGAGTGCTTCGCCGCGTCACGCAACCGCCGGAAGTTCTTATCGGCGCGAATCTTCCCCAGGTACGCGTGCAGCGCGCCGACATTCTCCGAGATGCTCTTATCGTTATCATTGAGAACGACGATGATGTCCTTCTTGGACGCGCCTGCGTTATTGATGGCTTCGAGTGCCATACCGCCCGTCAGCGCGCCGTCGCCGATGATCGCCACCACCTTATTCTGCTCGCCCTTGAGATCGCGTGCTGCCGCCATGCCCAGCGCCGCCGAGATCGACGTGCTCGCGTGGCTCGCGCCAAACGCGTCATACTCGCTCTCGTCGCGCCGCAAATAGCCGGAGATGCCGCCAAGCTGCTTGATCGTGCGGAAGCGATCGCGCCGTCCGGTGACCAGCTTATGCGGATACGCCTGGTGGCCGATATCCCAG
>DASVOW010000955.1:0-1510 GCA_036383155.1 Ktedonobacterales bacterium | reverse complement strand
AAGAGGGTCTTCGGCGAGCAGGGCATCGAGTACGCCGTCGCTGATCTGGTCGCAGAGCTTGTCGGGGTGGCCCTCGGTTACGCTCTCGCTGGTGAAGAATGCTTTGGGGTTGGACATGAAACTGCTGGACATCACCACGTTCCTTTCAAAATGATTTATATTTCGCGCCAAGGTGCGCTGCGATCGCTCTATCAGTCTGGTTCGCATGAGAGTGGAGGCATTCGTCGAGACAGATGCCTCCGCTCTCCTTGCACTCAAGAGGTCAGGCGATAGTGATTAGGTGCCGGACTCCCAGGCGTTGAGATACTGCTCCTGCTCAGGTGTCAGGGTATCGATGGTGAGACCCATTGCCTTGAGCTTGAGGCGGGCGATCTCTTTGTCGATGTCCGTCGGGATGGTGTAGACCTTCGGCTGGAGGTCTTTGGCGCTCTTGAGCATGTACTCAGCGCCAAGGGCCTGATTGGCGAAGCTCATATCCATCACGCTGGCAGGGTGGCCCTCCGCCGCCGAGAGGTTCACCAGGCGCCCTTCCGCGAGGAGGTAGACCTTGCGCCCGTCGGCGTAGGTGTATTCCTCGACGAAGTCGCGCGCCGGGCGGTGGCCGCCGGTGGCAAGCGCCTCAAGTGCGGGGATGTTGATCTCGTCGTTGAAGTGGCCGGAGTTGGCGATGATCGCGCCGTCCTTCATGCGCTCGAGATGCGCCTTGTCGAGGACGTTGATGTCGCCGGTAACGGTGACGAAGATGTCGCCAATGGCGGCGGCCTCCAGCATTGGCATGACGCGGAAGCCATCCATCGCCGCTTCGATAGCGCGCACTGGATCAACCTCAGTGACGATGACGTTCGCGCCCATGCCGTGCGCACGCGACGCCACGCCTTTGCCACACCAACCGTAGCCAGCAACAACAAAGTTGCGTCCGGCCAGCAGTAGGTTCGTGGCGCGAATAATCGCACCTACGGTGCTTTGGCCTGTGCCGTAGCGGTTATCGAAGAGATGCTTGGTGTCGGACTCGTTGACCGCGAGCACGGGGAAGCGCAGCACGTGGTTGGCCTCCATGCTGCGCAGGCGGATGACGCCCGTGGTGGTCTCTTCGGTGCCGGCGATAATGTTGGGGATCAGGTCCTGACGCTCTTTGTGCAGCGACGAGACGAGGTCGGCACCATCATCCATTGTTATCTGCGGCGCATGATCGAGAGCAGCGTGGATATGCTTGTAGTAGGTTTGCTCGTCCTCACCTTTGATGGCGAAGACGGGGATGCCGTGATGGACGATCAGCGATGCGGCGACGTCGTCCTGTGTGGAGAGCGGGTTGCTGGCGCAGAGCACCAGATCCGCGCCGCCAGCCTTGAGTGTGATAGCGAGATTCGCGGTCTCGGTGGTGACGTGGAGGCAGGCCGAGACGCGGATGCCCTTGAGCGGCTGCTCGCGCTCGAAGCGATCGCGAATGAGGCGCAGCACGGGCATGTCGCGCGCGGCCCACTCGATGCGGGATTTGCCACGGTCAGCGAGC
>DASVOW010000954.1:0-4442 GCA_036383155.1 Ktedonobacterales bacterium | reverse complement strand
CTTACCGCCGTGCTGACGCTCGCGGCCACACCTGCAGAGATGGGCGTGCTCGCCGCACACGGCTCGCTACCCGTGCTGCTGATCGGCCTCCCTGCCGGCGCCTGGGTAGACCGCCTGCGCCGCCGCCCCCTCCTGATCGCGGCGGATGTGGGCCGCGCCCTGCTACTCTTCAGCATCCCCATCGCAGCACTGCTCCACGCGCTGCGTATCGAGCACTTGTATCTGGTGGCAGTGCTCGCTGGAGCCCTCACCGTCTTCTTCGACGCGGCCGATCCTGCCTTCCTGCCTGCCATTGTGCCACCGGAGCGATTGGTCGAGGGCAATGCCAAGCTCGGTGCCAGCGACTCCCTCGCCGAGATAGCCGGTCCGAGCCTGGCGGGCGGGCTCGTGCACTGGCTCAGCGCGCCAATTGCCCTCGCCATAGACGCCGCGACGTTCATCTTCTCCGCCCTCTGCCTGGCCGCCATCCGCACACCCGAGCCAGCGCCGGCGCGGCAAGCCGAGCAGCGGCAGAGCATCGGCAGCGAGATCGTCGACGGGCTGCGCGTGGTGCTGCGTCAACCACTGCTGCGCGCGCTGGCCGGCACGATGGCGACCTTCACCTTCTTCGGCAACTTCATCGGCACGCTCTACTCGATCTACCTCCTGCGCGTGCTGCAAGTCCCGACTGCTGTCGTCGGTGTGCTGGTTGGGCTGGGAGGCGTCGGCGCGCTCGTGGGAGCACTTCTGGTTGAGCCGGTTGCGCGGCGCTTCGGTCTCGGGAAAACGCTCATCGCCGCGATGGCCTTCTACGGCTGCACAGGGCTGCTCATCCCGCTGGCGGGCGGACCACCGTTCATCGCGGTAGGCATGCTGGCGATCGGCCAGCTCGTCGGGGATGTCGCCATCGCTGTGTATCTCATCAACGACGTTAGCCTCCGCCAATCGGTGATCCCGTCGTCCATGCTCGGGCGGGCCAACGCCAGCATGCAGGTGCTGGAGCGCGGCATTGGCCCGCTCGGCGCGCTGCTCGCCGGCCTCCTCGGTGGCAGCATACTGCTCGGCATGCGCGGCACGATCCTGATCGGCGTGCTCGGCGTCATCGCCTCGTCGCTTTGGCTCGTCTTCTCGCCCGTGCGCACGCTCCACATTCGGGAGACATTGGCTGGCTGGTAAGGCGCTTGCAATAAACAAGGAGGCAATGTAAAACTGGCGTAATAGCCGAAATGCCGCCTGCCTATCAGCCGTTCTGGCCGCGTGCGCTGGCATGCCTTGTGCAACTTGTCCGGGGCGTGCCAATGAGCACCAGCACTCGAACCCTGACAAGAGGAAATCGAGCGCAGGGAAGCACCTTGACACCGTTCGCCCGGCTCGCGCCGCGCCGCACTGGGCATCCTATCCGCGCCATGCTTTGTACACAGCCTGCCATGGACGTAGCAGTCAGCATAGTACTCTGGCCGTCTCATGTCTTCGGCCAACCGCGTCCACCCTTTGAAAGGAGGCACCGCACTCGGCGGCATCAGTGCAAGCCTTGGGCGCACCCTTGCTTGCCAGCAAACAAGGGCTTAGGGGTATGTGCCGTCGCTCTTCGACAAGGGCACGGCAATATCTAGATCTCGAATAGACATCTCACGCGAATTGCAGCCAACAGGAGTTAGCAGGAGTTAGACAGTGGCTGATCTCAACAATACTCGGGTCGCGATCCTTATCACGGACGGATTCGAACAGGTCGAAATGACCGAACCTCGTACAGCGCTTGACCAGGCGGGTGCCCAGACCAGCATCGTGTCGCCCAAGAGCAACACCGTCCGCGCCTGGAAGTTCACGGAGTGGGGCGACGAATTCAAGGTGGACGTCGCGCTCGACCAGGCCCGACCGGACGACTTCGACGCGCTCTTGCTCCCGGGCGGGGTTATGAATCCCGATACGCTCCGGATGATCCCACCGGCCGTGGCGTTCGCCAAGGCGTTCTTCGATGCGGGCAAGCCCGTGGCGGCGATTTGTCATGGTCCCTGGACCATCATCGAGACGGGGTACGCACGCGGGCGACACATCGCCTCGTGGCCGTCGCTCAAGACCGACCTGCGCAATGCCGGCGCGGAGTGGATGGACGAGCCTGTCGTGCGCGATGGCAACCTCGTGTCGAGCCGCAAACCCGACGACATCCCCCAGTTCAACCCCCAGGTAATAGATCTGTTCAGCCGTGCGGGCAGCCAGGCGAGCCCCGTATAGGCGTGTTCGGACAGGTAAAGGCCGCGCGCGTCGAAATGCTGACGCGCGCGGCATGCAGTGCATCATGAGAAGAAGATACACGAAGGGTGCGCAATCTCCCTCCGCTGGGTTCTGTGTGCCCTGCACACGGTGGGCATTCGCGGCGGGCGCGCACTAACCCAAGAGAGGTATCGCAGAGGTACTAGATATGAATGCATCAGGTATGAATGCATCAAACATGAATGACCTGAAATTGGCGCGCGCCCTGGGCGTCTTCAGTCTGGGCCTGGGGGTAGCGGATTTAGTGGCACCTGGTCGTCTCGCCGACCTGATTGGGGTGGGCGACAGCCCGAGGTCTCGCATGATCCTACGCTTTGTGGGCGTACGTGAGATTGCTTGCGGCATCGGTATCCTGACGCGGAGCCGACCCGTCGGCTGGCTCTGGGGACGTGTGGCTGGCGACGCGATGGATATCTCGATGACGAGCGCCGCCCTCGCCGGGGACGCGCCGCGCAAAGATCGCGTCCTGGGAACGTTAGCGGCTCTGCTGGGCATCACGGCTGCCGACCTGTATACGAGCGTACAGTTAACCCGCCGCACCGCGGAAGAAGCACGACGCGGAGAGCAGGGTGGCGCCAGGGTCGTGAAACGGTCTACCACCGTGCTGCGACCGCCCGAGGAGGTCTACCGCTACTGGCACAATTTCACGAATCTACCGCGCATCATGGAGCATCTTGAGTCTGTGCAGGTGCTCGGAGACGGCCGGACTCACTGGAAGACCAAGGCGCCAGCACGGATGAAGGCCGAATGGGACGCTGAGATCATAGAAGATCGGCCCAATCAGTTGATCTCGTGGCGCTCGCTGCCCGGCTCCTCGATACAGAACTCCGGCACGGTGAGATTCGTGCGGGCTCCCGGCGACCGCGGAACTGAGATTCACGTCGAGCTGCGCTACGAACCGCCAGCTGGGCCTTTGGGCGCTGTAGCCGCTCTGCTCTTTGGCGAGGAACCCTCCCAGCAACTGCGCGACGACCTCGGCCGCTTCAAACAGATCATGGAGACCGGTCAAATCACGCTCTCTGATGCGAGTGCGAAGGGTGGCGGTCCTGCGCAGCCGCCGGAAAAGGCGCCACAGGTGCAACGGTCGCGACAGGCACCACCGACACCACCAGCTGAGGCGGCTCGTCCGCCAGAGCCGGCGCTCCCCTGAGATGATGGGGCGCGTCGCCACAGTCGAGCGGGCCACTGGGCTGGGAGCCGGCGGCCACCTGAACGATAACCCATGAGGTTGAATATGAAAGCAAATTGTTGGATGGGCACGGGCAAGGTCGAGGTGAACGAGGTACCCGACCCCAAGATTCTGAATCCGAGCGACGCCATCGTGCGGATCACGTCGGCGGCGATCTGCGGCTCGGATCTGCACCTCTATGACGGCTACATCCCGACGATGGAGAAAGGCGACGTCCTTGGCCATGAGTTCATGGGCGAGGTCGTAGAAGTCGGACCGGATGTGCGGCGCACACAAGTCGGCGACCGCGTGGTGGTAGCGTTTCCTATCTCATGCGGCAACTGCTGGTCCTGCCAGCACGGGTTGTTCTCTCTCTGTGAGAACTCGAACCCCAACGCTCATATCGCCGAGAAGATGATGGGGCATGCTCCTGCGGGCATCTATGGCTATTCGCATATGCTGGGCGGGTATGCGGGCGGCCAGGCCCAATATGCCCGTGTGCCGTACGCCGACGTGGACACAATCAAGATCCCGGACGATCTCACGGACGAGCAGGTGCTGTTCCTCAGCGACGTCTATCCGACTGGCTACATGGCCGCCGAGAACTGCGACATCCAGCCAGGGCACGTCGTCGCGGTCTGGGGCTGCGGGCCTGTCGGCCAGTTCGCCATCAGGAGCGCCTACCTGCTCGGCGCCGAGCGCGTCATCGCCATCGATCGCTTTGAGTATCGGCTGCGCATGGCGCGCGCCGGCGGCGCCGAGACGATCAACTATGAAGACGTGAACGTATTCGAAGCACTCAACGAGATGACCGGTGGCCGTGGCCCCGACGCGTGCATCGACGCGGTCGGGATGGAGGCTCACGCCGCCACCCCGCTCGGTCTCTACGACCGGGCGAAGCAACTCGCGCGTATCGAGCCGGACCGGCCGTATACGTTGCGCGAGGCGATCCTTTCGTGCCGCAACGGCGGCACGGTCTCCATCGCGGGCGTCTACGGCGGGTTCGACGACAAGATCCCAGTCG
>DASVOW010000953.1:0-3965 GCA_036383155.1 Ktedonobacterales bacterium | reverse complement strand
CATCCGCGGTCGTCCCGTCTCCACATCGACATTGACGATCAGCGTCGTTCCCGTCGCATAGACCGTCCGCCGCCCCTTATCGCACACCACATACCGCAATTCGAACGACACACGCCCCAACTCACTGCAATAGACGCCGATCTCGATCGGCGCCAGCGACGTGATTGGCTTCGAATACACACATGACGCGCTGGCAATCACATACGGAATGTCGGCAGCCTCGATGCGCGATCCGCTTTCCACTCCTGTCGCCCCAGCCGGAGTACGCTGCCGATCTCCCATCACGGGGGAGGAGACGGACGAAGAGCTCGCTACCTCTCCCCCCTCCTCTTGCCGCAGGTGCTCCAGCCCGCGCCCACGCGTCTCCGCCAGGAACGCAACGCGCGCCTGCTCGAAGTACGTGAAGAATATCGCGTTATTGACGCGCGCCTGTGCATCGAGGTCGCTGTAGCGCACCTCCACATCCACCCATTGCCGGCAGCGCTCGATATCCCCCGCCTCGCCGTTCCGAATGCGCACGCGCTGTGCGCGTCGCTCGTTCATGCGTGCTCCGGGCTCGTAGCTGACGTCTCCGGTGCCAGCACCACAGAGACCACGACGCCATCCAGACCACCCTCGTCGTTTGCTATCGCCACAGACAGCAAGCGTGGATCAGTCGCCACCTGCCGGTCATACTCGCCAAGCGCGCTGGCACCGGGGTCGTCGCTCTCTGGCCGGAACGGCGCGCCATTGCGGATGCAATTATCCGCGACGATAATGCTGCCGGGGCGCGTCAGCTTCAGCGCCCAATCCAGATACACCGGATAGCCCGGCTTGTCGGCGTCGATAAAGACCAGATCAAACGGCGCCTCGCTCAGCAGCGCAGGCAGCAGCACATCCGCCGGGCCAACGCGCACCTCAGCGCGATCGCCCAACCCCGCGCGCTCCAGCGAAGCGCGGGCAACCGCCGCATGTTTCTCGCTCACTTCCAGCGAGATCAACCGCCCATTCGGGGCCAGTGACCGTGCCAGCCAGATGCTGCTATAGCCCGAGAGTGCGCCGATCTCCAGAATCTTTCGCGCTCCGGTCGCCATGCCCAGCACCTGCAACAGCCGCCCCTGCAGCGGTGAAATCTGGATCGTCGGCATATCGTTCTTGGCCAGCGAATCGACCGCCGCCCGTAGCGCATCATCCTCAGGCGCAAAGAGCCGCGTCGTCTCGCGCTCGATGAATGCCCGCGTCTGCTCACGCTCACGCAATTGCTGCAGTTCGCTCTGTGTGCCCTGGTCATCCGGTGCAGCCATATTCCTCTACCCTCTACCTTCCTGTAGACCCGCGACAAATCCACATCTCCAGAGACAGCGGAGGCATAGCGCATCGCAAATACTGGATACACTATGCCTCACCCGCGAGACAGGCGGCAGCAGCCCTAAGCTACCGCGCCTGCTCCATTCGCGCGATAACCGCGTCCGCCACCTGCGACGTGCCGACGGAGGTCGGGTCGTCAGGGCGGGGCTTGAGGTCATACGTGACGTTCTTGCCCTCCGCGATCACCGACGCCAGCGCGCCTTCCAGGCGGTTAGCCGCCTCACGCTCACCCAGATGTCGCAGCATCAGCACACCGGAGAACATCATCGCCATTGGGTTGACCTTGTTCTGTCCGGCATACTTCGGCGCGCTGCCATGCACCGGCTCGAACACGGCATAGTCCGCGCCAATGTTTGCGCCCGGCGCGACACCCAGGCCTCCGATCAGTCCAGCTGAGAGGTCCGAGAGGATATCGCCATAGAGGTTCGGCAGCACCAGCACATCATACAGCTCCGGCTTCTGCACAAGCTGCATGCACATGTTGTCTACGATGCGATCCTCAAACTGAATGTCGGGATATTCCTTCGAGACCTCCTGCGCCACCTGCAGGAACAGGCCATCGGAGAACTTCATGATGTTCGCCTTATGCACCGCCGTCACCTTGCGGCGACCATTGGCCCGTGCATAGTCAAAGGCAAACTTCACGATGCGTCGGCTGCCTGCCACGGAGATGTATTTGATGCTGATCGAGGCATCCTTCGAGAGCTTCGTGCCTGTGGTGCGACCGATGAAGTCCACCAGTTCGTCCAGATCGTCCGTTCCACGCTGGTACTCGATGCCCGCGTAGAGGTCTTCGGTATTCTCGCGGACGATGATCAGGTCAATATTGTCGTAGCGCGAGCGCAGGCCGGAGTACGACTTGGCCGGGCGGAGGTTCGCGAAGAGGTCGAGGCTCTTGCGGAGCGCCACATTCGCGCTGCGAAAACCTTTACCCACCGGAGTCGTGATCGGACCCTTGAGGCCCACCTTAGTCTCACGGATGGACTGAATCACTGCTTCAGGAAGGACAGTGCCAGTCGCTTCCAGCACGCTCAGACCCGCCTGATGCACATGCCAGTTGAACTGCACGCCCGTCGCTTCAAGTACGCGACGCGTGGCCTCGGTAATTTCCGGTCCGGTGCCATCGCCTGGGATTAACGTAACATCGTACGACACGAATTGTACCTCCGGGTACATCCAGGTTGGGGGTTGCCCACTCACCTGTACGGTAGGGACGCAAAACAGCTGCTCCGGGGAGGGGACACCGGCGGGTCAGTCATGACATGCCCAGATACGACCGGATACGACATGATGTAGGAACGTAGCGCGACATGGCGTGACATGCAACGCCTCACCCCGTGGGCCAAGACTCATTATAGCACAGGGACCATCCACACTTGTTCAAACTCAAGCAGCCGGCAAAACCGGCAAACAAAGCAAGTGCTGCCACATGGTATACTGAGATTGGTAGGCGCGGGTCCGAGGTGGCGAGGCAATCGCGGTCGCACGGCGGCAATGTCGTCGCGCGGTCGAGGAAAGTCCGAACTCCACAGAGCGGGATGCTGGTTAACGGCCAGTGGGGGCGACCCCAAGGACAGTGCCACAGAAACATACCGCCCGTCGGGAGCAACGCTCCCGTCAGGTAAGGTTGAAATGGCGAGGTAAGAGCTCACCAGCGACCGGGTGACCGGCCGGCTGAGGTAAACCCCATCTGGAGCAAGGCCAGACAGGAGGAGCGGTGGTCGGGTTCGCTCGACCACCCGCGGGTTGCTCGCCCGTCCACCTCCGGGTTGGCTGCTAGAGGCGGCGGGCAACTGCCGTCGCAGAAAGATGATTGCCGCCCCGCGCGCCGCAAGGCCCGTGGGGAACAGAATTCGGCTTACCGCCACCTCGGACCCGCAATCACCTACCATCCTGTCCACCATGACACGTTTGACACACCCGCTCAGACCCGGGCACGTAGCAGCGCGAGACCAGCCGCTCCTGGCCCTACGTGCGTGCCGATAGTCGGCCCCGCCCACATGCGGCGGATCCGTCCATCATAGACCTGCCGCACCATCTCCTCCAGCTGGTCTCCCACCTCCTGGCTCGATTGCCCCACAATCACCTCATCCACCGGCGCCGCATCACGCACATATTCCGCGATTCGCTCATACGCGCGCTTGCGCGTCCGGGGATTCTCCAGCGCCACCACCGTCCCGTCCAGCAGCGAGATAATAGGCTTGACATTGAGCAGCGTCCCCAGCACGCGCTTAGCCTGCCCGATGCGCCCACCTCTCTGCAGATAGTCCAGATCGTCCGCCACCAGATATAAGGTCGTGCGTGCCAACGCATCGCGCGCTGCCGCCGCCACCGCCGCAGCATCGCCACCCTCACGCGCCGCCTGCGCCGCAGCCAGAATGCCAAAATGCATGCCAAGCGAGCCCTGCTGCGAGTCAATGATCTCAATCGGCACCGACACACCCATCTCCCGCAACATCTCTGCCGTCTGCATTGCAGTGCTAAATGTGCCGCTCAGCTTCGACGAAATGTGAAGCGAGACAATGCCGCTAGCTCCCTCATTCAGCAGTTGGCGATAGATCTGCTCGAAGGCTCCCGGCGTCGGCTGTGAAGTCGTCGGGCGCTCGTGGCTGTGCGCT
>DASVOW010000952.1:0-2230 GCA_036383155.1 Ktedonobacterales bacterium | reverse complement strand
CTGGCAAGGTCGCCCTGGCTCATTGCCGCACTGCTTGCGTGGGGCTCCCAGTGTGGCGCTACGTCGGGAGCAACGCGCATGGCGTCGAGGAGTCCAACGGCGCTGAGGAGGGGAGAGCCGCAACCGAGCAGGAATGTGTCTTCCCCGACGGTCTCGCGGATCAGGCGTAGTCCATCACGCAGGGCGCTGGCGCGGGTCGCGGATGAGTCGTGGCGGAGGCCAACGAGCGCGCCGGAGAAGAGCGCATCGAGCTTGAGGTAATCGTAGCCACCATGCTCGACGATGAGGGTGAAGACGCGACGCAGCCAGTCTTGCGCGCCTGGATGTGTCGTATCCAGTCCATAGAGATCGGTTCCCCAGCCACGGCCACCGAAGACTGGGTTGCCCGTCTCATCACGCACGAGCCAGTCGGGATGCTGTTGGGCGAGACGGCTGTTGGGCGAGACAGTGAATGGCGCGAGCCATATGCCGGGACGATAGCCTGCCTCACGGATACGCTCAGCTACGGCATCCATGCCATGAGGAAACTGTTCATTGACGATGAGCCAGTCGCCGATGGCGGTCTGGTAGCCGTCGTCGATCTCCACGACTTCGATGGGTGTCATTCCGCGCACTGCGCGCAGGCTGGTCACGCTGTCGAGAATGGCTTCTTCCGAAAGGGCTGTGGGATAGGCGTGGTGACTGCACCACACGGTGGGGACAGACGCTGACCGGCGAGCGCCTTGCTCACGCGCTACTGCTTCGGCGTAGAGGACCGGCAGGCGTTCCTGGGGTCCGAGGGCGAGGAGGAGCGGGGGAGTGACGATTGTCTGCCCGGGCTCTATGGTGGCATCATCCAGCAGGGCGCAGGCGGCAAATGCGCCGTCGCGCCGCTGGGCGTATACCTGACCCAGCCAGCGATCAGCCGAGAGGAAGCCGGCGAGCAACGCCTCGCTCTGGCTCGGGTGCCCCAGCAGCGCCATGGCATCGCTCACGACATCGATCGTGCCGGAGATCGGCTGGCGCGGCGCGCGACCGGCGGGACCATGCAGGACGAGCCCGATCTTGCTCTGGGGATAGGGATCGGCGACGTCCAGCGGCAATCCGCCCGCGTAGCTTGACGATTGCCAGCCGTTTTTGTACACGGCGAAGTCGGTCTTGTAGGAGCCGAGCCGCAGGGCATTGTTGCCCCACCAGGAGCCGGTGACGAACGGGAAGATGCGGCGAATGGTGATGGGTGCGGCGCCGATGTTTTGCAGGGTGAGGTCAATGCGCACGAATGGGTGTTTGTCGTAGACGCGGACCATCCATTCCAGGGTGAGCGGCTGCACGGCGATGGGGAAGCGCCGACGCAGGGCGACGTATGAGCCATGTGCATCCTGCATGTATTCCGGCTCGCTGGTGTCGATGGTGTCGTTGTCGTGGGCCAGCCCGAGGCCGAGTGTGCGGGGGCGCGTATCGTTTTTGTGCGGTGCAAGCTCGACGAGCGGGCCGCCCGCGACGCGCGCTTCTTTGTCGAATGGGTCACGGAGAACGAGCTGGGCGTCTTCTTGCCAGCGCACTTCAACGCGTCCGTTGGTCAAGAGAGTCTCTGCGCCTGCTTCGCCGGTGCCGCGCCGCACCTGTACTTGATCCATATCTTTCGCCTCGCATGTTGCCACGCCCGATCACAAGGGTGTCCACAGAGTAGCATTGTTGCTGTATCCCTCGCAACTGCTCTTGCCAGTTTTTTTCTAGCCGGAGGGATTGCCGATTTCATTGCCGGAGGGGTTGCCGATTTCATTGCCGGAGTCGTTGCCGGGGTTGCCGGGGAGGAAGCCGGCGGTTGACGCTCCGGCGGTTGAAACCGCGCCTAAGGGCGCTGCGCTCCGCAAAGTCCGCCTGCGCGGACTGGAATCGGGCGAAGGCAGTGCCGGTTGGGGAGCGGTGACGTTGCCGGAGGCGTTGCCGATTTCATTGCCGGATGCGTTGCCGGGGATATTGCCGTTTGCATTGCCGGAATGGTTGCCGATTTTGTTGCCGGGGTTGCCGGCGGTGGTGGGCGCGCCGGTGCGGGCGTCGTTGGCAGCGCTGGTGCGCATGCTGACGGGCGTGTCCTTGTCGCCGCGGTTGGTGGTGGTGCGCGGGCGGTTAGAGCGGTTAGAGCGGTTGGGCGCGCGGTGGTGCGAGCGCGGTGAGGCGCCACGCTTGCCGGACGGCTTGCCGCGCGTGCCGGAGGTGGGGGCGGGATCCGGGTCGTCGGGGTCGTAAT
>DASVOW010000951.1:0-6270 GCA_036383155.1 Ktedonobacterales bacterium | reverse complement strand
ACGCCATCACCTTCGCCGGGGGAACCGTCCTCGGCTCTGATGTGTTAACCGCTGAATACAAAATCAACTATGTCAAGCCAGCGCAAGGCGAATGCCTCATCGCCCGCGCCAGCGTCATCGCGTCCAGTCGCCGCCAAGCAGTTTGCCGCTGCGACATCCTCGCAGTGCGTGACGGCGAGGAATACATCTGCGCCGTCGCGCAGGGCTCCATCGTCAAGCGTAGCGAAAACAGCCAAGGGTAGACAGGCTTACCCCACGTAGATAAGCTCGCGCTGCACCGGCGAGATCCACTCCGCGCCCGCAGCCGTCACCAGCACCTCATCTTCGAGGCCGATGTAGCCACGTGCGGTCTGTGTCCCAAGTTCAAGTGTATAGACCGAGTTTGGCTCGATAGGCCGCTCCGGCGTATCTCCATAGCGCGGCCACCGCGGGCCAATCAGCGGACCGCCATCGTGACAGGCGAGGCCAACGCTATGGCCGAGCGCGTGTTTATACTCGGGGTAGCCCGCCCCCGTCAGATGCGCTCGCGCCACCGCATCCACCTCCCAGCCCACCACTCCCGCACGGAGCCGCACCCGTGCCGCGTCAATCGCCTCGACACACGCGGTAAATGCGTGGCGCACATCGGCGGGCGGCTCGGGCTCGTCCTTCCCGCGCAGATACCACATGCGTTGCAGATCAGATCGATATCCCTTATATTCCACACCAAAGTCGAGGTGTATCAGATCACCCTCGCGCATCGCCAGATCCGTCGGGCCGCCATGCCCCGCCTCTGATGCCGCGCCGGCGTTCACCGTCGGGCACTGGTCCCACTCCCACGACGTCCCCAATCCACGCTTCCGCAGCTCATCGTGCAGCAGATCGGCAACCGCCCGTTCCGTTCTCCCCGGCTCCAGAAAAGCCGTCACCTGTGCGAACAATTCTTCGGTGATCGCGATGGCATGGCGCATCCGCTCCAGCTCTGTCGCCGTCTTGCGGCTGCGCAGCGGCCCAATGATCGGCGCCGCCGAGATCAGCCGCTGGTCAAAAGGCGAGCCCTTCAACGCCTCCAACAATTGCAGATACATCCCATGCGTCAGGCCGTCCGATGCCACATCGCCCGTCGAATAATTGATCGCGATCTGCCGAGGATTCACCTCCGCCAGGATCGCTCCCAGCGCCGGAGCGAAGCTCTCATCATACGTCTGCACACTCTCATAGAGTCCCGTCTGCTGCACGAGCGAACCGTCCGGCCCGCCGACGATGGCGATGCGTTGCCCTGTCCGCGTCACGAGAAATGCGCTCTGCCACGTCACAGACACATCCTGCCCGACGATCAGCTTCAGCACCGGATCCGGCGTCTCCGAAGTCTCGCGCACAAACGTCAGCCAGCAGTCGATATCACGCTCTTCCAGAATGCCAACGGCCTGTTCCAGTTTTTCTCGCTGAATTGTCGTTTCCATCGCTCCCAGACTCTCCCGATTGCCCTACTGCCTGCGTTCGTCCACGCCATCGCAACCATATGCACTCACACTTCGCTGATTGTATGTCTCCCCCACTTCGACGCGCAAGTGCTTCGACCTCGCCTTGTATTCATCGGTCGCCAATCCGTCTATCGCTGCGACATCCTTGCCCAGAGCAACGGCCACGATTACAGCGGCAAGCTAAAGCTAAATGTGCTGCCCGCGCCGATGCTGCCTTTGGCCCAGATACGGCCGCCGTGTTGCTCCACGATATCTTTTGAGATGTAGAGGCCGAGCCCGAGGCCGACGCCCGACCCGCTCTGCACCTGCACCCCCGGCACACGGTAAAAGCGGTCGAAGAGATGCGGCAATAGGTCTTCTGGAATGCCTCCCCCCTCGTCATGTACCGAGACCACCACCTCACGCCTCTCCCGGCGTAGTGACAGCATCACCGGGCGATCACCCGCTGAGTATTTCAGCGCATTCGAGAGCAGATTGGCGAGTACCTGGCTAATACGGTCCGGATCAGCGTTCACCTGTACGTGGTCCTCCGGCAGCAGCAAGATAATCTCACGCTCGGTCACATCCATCTGCTCCGCTGCCGCCGTCCTGCATACTTCTACGAGGTCGCATCGCTCCATATCGAGGGCAAGCCTGCCCGATTCGATACGCGACACGTCGAGCAAATCGTTGACCAGTCGCTCCATCCGCTCGACTGCCCGTTCCATCCGCGCGCCGTGGTCCACATCCAGCACCCCCATGCGCTCCATCCGCCGCCGCGTAAGTTGCGCCAGCATCTTCAGCGTTGTCAGTGGTGTCTTCAGTTCGTGTGAGACAACGCCGAGAAACTCATTCTTCTGATGTTCGAGTTCCTTGCGCGCGCTGATATCCTCGATCACCCCGATGAAGTACTGCGGCTCGCCAAGCCAGCTACTCTTCCGCCTTATCCCCAGTGGACGCGAGCGCACCAGCGACACAGTCAGATGTACCCACACCGGCGCACCGCTCTTGTGTATGTAACGCTTCTCCATGCTGCACGTCGCAATCTCTCCGTCCAGCAGTTGGCGGAGGCAGGCAAGGTCTGCGTCCAGGTCCTCCGGGTGGGTGATCTTCTGGAATGTGAGTGCCTGCAGTTCCTCGTGTGTATAGCCAACGATGTCACAGAAGCGCTGATTCACCTGAGCCCAACGTCCATCCAGCCGTACCTGTGATATGCCCACCGCAGCCTGCTCGAAGATTGCCCGGAAACGATCTTCGCTCGCATAGAGGTCTTCCTCTATCTTGCGCACCTGCCGTATGCGTCGCGCATGCGCTGCCGCGTCGTAGTGTGGCGCATGCGCTTTTATAGCGACATGCTTCCCCGCTGCACTCTGACCCGCAAGCGCGAAAGGTGCGTGCGACGTCCTGAGCGATTCCACCTCGGCGCGAAGAGAGGCAAGCTCGCTAAGCAGCTCGTCTCGTGTCTTCTCTCCATTCGTCACCGCTCATGTCTCCCCATGCGCCCCCTTGCGCCGTCCATCCCGCGTGCCCCGACTGTCCGACGGCCGCCACTGCTCCACGGCTTCGTTCAGCCGGCGCAGATCAGTTTGCGAGCGCACCGTTGCGCCCACCCCCAACTTACTATGCCAGCATGTCGCAGCATCCGTGCCGCGTCTCTCACCCCCACCGCGACCGCATCACAGGACCATTGATTATGCTTCTCTGATCGCCTCGCTCGCTATCACACGCCAGCTACAGCACGTCCGCTTTCGCTATCCAGTAGCGGAATACACCCTCGGACAAGCCCTATACCCCAAGGTACGTCGCATGAAGAGCGTGCAGGGCAACATCCTTTTATCAGACAGGGGGAAGTAGAGCAGCTCCATTCGAAGAGTCATCGTCACAGAATACGTCACGCACGCGATGGCAGCGTCCAGTTCCTTACTCGGCGCTGTTATTGCACTCTCGCGCTAGGCCAAGCATCACGAAACTGTAACCCGCCACCCTGCGTCCGTTCTAGACAGCTCTAAAGCGCGTTAGGCTAGTACACCTGAGAGCTTGAACGTGAAGTGACTACCACTCGCTCCAAGAGTCTATAAGAGTACAGAGAGCATACCTGCTATTCAATCGCTTGGAGCTTCCGCATGTCAGGTGCTGGCCAAACAAGAAATAACGTCCCACGTGTTGATACGTATGTTCATTCGCATCCTGATCACATGACGAGTGATGGAGATGTACACACCGACACCGCGCGTCACCATCACCGCACCCAGGCCAGTAGTCGGGACGCTATGCGCTCGCGAACCTGCAGCGCGTTGCACCGTACGCGGCGAGCACCCAGCCTGTTGAGACGGCATATCGTGTTTGTGCTGACGCTGCTACTTGCGTTCTTCGTGCTGACCCTTAACGTGGCAACTCCTTGGCACACGCTCCATGAGGAAAATGGTCTTGTCTTCGAGAGCGCTGCCATTAACCATATTCGTTATGGTCTGGCATTTACCAAAGGGCAAGACTACTTTGACGAATCAACACGTCTGTATACCTATAGCGCTGGAACGATACACCCCACTGGTGTGAGTAGCGACCAGCAGTTCCAGTATTTGCTCACCGGCCAGTCACGTCCCGTTCTGTACGGGCACCATCCGCCGCTTCTCGGACTTACCGTGGCTGGCTCGCTACTAGTGTTCGGATACCACTTTTGGTCCGTGCGGCTCGTCCCGATTACCTTTACGATGTTGGGTCTCATTCTCTTCTACTCGCTTATGTGGCTTCTGTTTGACCCAGTCACAGCAAGTCTCTCCGCCGTTCTCTTCATTTCGTTCCCCATCACGGCATACTACGGTCGCAATGTCGCCCACGAGTCCCCGACTCTCTGTTGCGCGCTCGGTGTAGCGCTATGCTATGTCCTCTGGCGACGTTCACAACGGACCCGCTGGCTCGTTGCGATGGCCGCATGCATGGCGCTTGGTATGGCGTACGGCTGGCCCATGCTGTTCTGCGCCCTGATCTTACCTGCGCTTGATTGGTTAGCGATAAGGCGAGTGCACTGGGGACTTGTAGCGGCGACAGTTGGCGCTGGAACACTCATCTTCTTGGTCGTCATAGCGCAGATCTCATGGGCAAGCGGCTGGTCACTGAATGCACTGGAGGATGCGTTCTTGCTGCGCTCTGCTACTGTAACTCCCAGGGAAGCGTATGCGGTAAGCATTCCATGGCCAATCACTATCTTGGTTCGTAATGCCATCGACTTTGGCCTATGGACCCTCTTGCTGCTACCAGCACTCTGGCGCTTCTTCGTCGCGCGGGTGCGCACCGAAGGATTCTCAATGCGCTTACAGTTCATCGCCCTGTTTGGGCTGGTCGGGTTGACGCATATCCTGGTGTTTCACGTTGGCGCCGCCGTTCACGACTACTGGCAGTTCTACTTGATCCCATACTACGCGGCAAGCCTAGGTTGGGGTGGAAGTGTGCTGGCCACCACCCTTGCCCAACGCTCTAGCCATGCGACTCATCGCCTATCTCGCCGCGTTCGGCTACAGCTCTCGCACCGTCCTCACCTTCTCTGGAAAATACTGCCTGAGGCGCGTGAAGAAGTATATAGAGGGGTATGGGCTGCTGTGTTTGGAGTAGCTGTGTTGATAGCAGGGATACCAGTGACGCACCAATTATACGCGGGTGGCTCCATCCTCCAGTTTCCCAGTGGCGGCCCAATAGTACCGTTGCTGTAGTCACGCCTCAGTCATCATACCAATTGTGGTGAGAGCCGAGAGATTAACATCATAACAGCCCAGTTGCTATTGTAAGATGGGGAGCATGCGAAGAATCCACCTTGCTTCCCACTAACCACAGACGAGTTGAAAGCCCGCTATCGGCGGACTTGCCCGGCCTGCGCCACCAGAAAGCCGTCAAGAAACCTATCAGGCGGCCATATCCATCACATCGGCATGGCCGGAGTGATCACCAGCGCCCTCATCCCACGCATGTCGATCCAGTACTGCCCATCCCGCCCATGCTTATGCATGATGCGCAGTTCGACCTGGCCACAACTCGGGCAGCGCAAGATTGCCCCCGTCTCGCCACCGTATAGCAACAGCGTGCCGAGTGGCCCCGTTCGCCCGCATCCCGCACAGATGCTCTCCGCGCTCGTCATTTCAAACGGGAAGATTTCCGCCAGCATGCCGGCAGCGGCATTGCCGTCGAGCGGGAAGGGCTGGTTGCTCTGGCTCAAGTTGCTCATGTCGCTCCTCCAGTTGGACCAGTTGGACCGAAGCGCTCGGTCTTGATGTGCTCAGGGTCGTAGCCCAGCTCGACACAATTCGTCGCGACCGACTCTACAAGAGGCGTCGGTCCACACACGTATATCAGCGGGCGCATTTCGGGCGCCCAGGCCACCTCTTCGAGCATCGCACGGTCGATGCGCCGGGCATAGCCCTGCCAGCCCACTGGCTGGGAACCCGTGAGGGTATACACCACCATCAGGTCCTCATCCGCCGCCGCGCGCTGTTCGAACTCCTCCCGATAGATAAGCTCGTCATACGTGTGCGACGAATACAGGAGACGCACCGGCACTGGGCTCTGCACGTCTGCCCGGTGCCGGATCATGGCCATCAGTGGCGCGACACCTGAGCCGCCTGCCACTAACAGCAGCGGCCCCCCGTCGCCGGAGCGCCATGTAAACCAGCCTCCGATCGGCCCACGCACTTCCAGCTCGTCGCCCGGACGGAGTACGTCCGTCAGGTAGGGGGATACCTCGCCATCGTCGATCCGCTCGACGGTTATCGTCACCGTTGGCTCCTCAGGAGCGGACGCGATGGAGTAGCTGCGCTCGGTCTGATACCCATCCGCCGCC